>NZ_JBAWSY010000016.1:0-77699 GCF_037104765.1 Psychrobacillus mangrovi
CCTTCTATTTTTTGATAATCTTGTTACGTTTGTCTGTCCGTCGCCCTCCTGCAACTATTGGAGACTAGTTAAGAGCCTATTGGATAATTATAAAATAGATACGTCCTATTCATATTGTAAGCTTCCGAAAATGCAATTTCGGAAAAGCTATTGTACTACTCTTTTGGTGAGTGCTTTCTATTTTCTGAAATTCCGATTATAACCATACATACACCTTAATATAAAAAAATATCTTTCGTATGGATATTTATTAAATTTCATCTGTTTTCAAACGTTTCCGAAAAACTATGGACAGACTTTTGCTACATCATTACCGCGTGAATTATCTTTTGGCAGTTATTTGATTCAACAAACAGAATTCGCTGGAAAAAAATGTGGCCCTAATATTACGGACCACATTAAATTTATTAGATATAATGTTTTTCCACTACTTCTGCACAACGAGTACATAATGTTGCATGTTTTTCGTTTGCCCCTACTGAATCAGAAATTGTCCAACAACGTTCACATTTTTCACCATCTGCTTTTTCAACCAAAACAGAAGCATTTTCAAGAGCCAAACAATTGTCTGTAGCATCTTGTTGAGAACCTGCAAGTTCAAATTGAGAAACAATGAACAACTGAGCAAAGTCAATCGCATCTGTATCAAACAATGGTTTGAATTCATCTTTGACATATAACGTTACTTTTGCTTCTAATGATTTACCAATTGCTTTAGCATTTCGAGCTTCTTCTAATGCTTTTAATACATCATCACGTAAATCCATAATTTTATTCCACTTAGCAGCTAATGCTTCATACTCTGGGTATACTACAGCGTCTGGCATATCTGTAAGTTGGATACTCTCTTCTTGCTCATGCGCTAAATAAGACCATAGCTCATCAGCTGTGTGAGGTAATATTGGTGTCATTAATTTTAATAGTGATAGAAGTGTATCATACATAACTGTTTGCATTGCACGACGATCTTTATGATCTTGACCATAAATGTATACAACATCTTTTGCAATATCTAAATAGAATGAGCTTAGCTCTCCTGAAACAAAGTTATTTACCGTATGATAAACGCTAGCAAAGTCATAACGCTCATAAGCAGCTCTCACTGTTTTAATGACTTCCTGAAGCTTCATATATACATATTGATCTACTTCACGAAGATTTTTAAATTCAACACGATCATTCACTGGATGGAAATCACTAATATTACCGTGTAAGAATCTAAATGTATTACGAATTTTTCTATAAACTTCCGTTACTTGTTTAAAGATCGCATCAGAAACACGTACGTCAGCTGTGTAGTCAACAGAAGCAACCCAAAGGCGAACAATGTCTGCACCAAGCTGATTCATCACTTTAGAAGGGACAATAACGTTACCTAGTGATTTACTCATCTTACGTCCTTCACCATCTAACGTAAATCCGTGGCTTAATAAGCCTTTGTAAGGTGCATGTCCATACACAGCAGTACTAGTAATTAAAGAAGAGTTAAACCAACCACGATATTGGTCTGAACCTTCTAGATATAAATCAGCAGGGAATACTAAATCGTCACGTTCAACTAAAACTCCTTGATAACTAGAGCCAGAGTCAAACCAAACGTCCATAATATCTGTTTCTTTTGTGAAGATACCATTTGGACTTCTTGGATGCGTAAATCCTTCTGGTAGTAATTCTTTCGCTTCTTTTTGGAACCAAATATTTGAACCATGTTCACGGAATAATTTTGATACATGTGAAATTGTTTCTTCTGTAAGGATTGGCTCTCCATCTTCCGCATAAAACACAGGAATTGGAACACCCCATACACGTTGACGAGAAATACACCAGTCTCCACGATCGCGAATCATATTGTATAAACGAGTTTCACCCCAAGTGGGAGTAAATTTAGTATTACGAATCGATTGCAATAGTTCATCTCTAAAAGCTTCAATTGATGCAAACCATTGTGCAGTAGCACGATAAATAACTGGTTTTTTAGTACGCCAGTCATGTGGGTATGAATGCGTAAAGAATGAAAGTTTTTCTAAAGCCCCAACTTTATCAAGAGCTTCTGTAATTGCTTTATTAGCATTATCATAAAAAAGTCCTTCGAATCCTGGCGCCTCTGCAGTCATAACACCTCGGTCATCAACAGGACATAAAACATCTAGTCCATATGCTTTACCAACATAAAAGTCCTCTTCCCCATGTCCAGGAGCTGTATGAACACATCCTGTACCAGATTCTGTCGTTACATGTTCTCCAAGGATAATTAGTGAATCACGATCATAAAGAGGATGTTTTGCAACAAGACGCTCCATTTCTTTTCCGACTAATGTACGCTCAACAGAATATTCTTCCCAACTTAGCTCTGATGCAACAGATTCCACTAAGTCTTTTGCAACAACAAATTTATTTTCTTTTACTTGAATTACTGCATATTCTACAGATGGATGAAGGGAAATTGCTAAGTTCGCCGGAATTGTCCAAGGCGTTGTCGTCCAAATAATAAATTTAGTTCCTTCTTCTAGAACGCCTTTTCCTTCCGTTACTGAAAAGCTTACATAAATTGAAGGTGATTTTTTATCTTGATATTCAATTTCTGCTTCAGCTAGAGCAGATTCACTAGAAGGTGACCAGTAAACTGGTTTTAAACCTTTATAAATATAACCCTTCTTCGCCATTTCTCCGAATACCTCGATTTGTCGAGACTCAAAAGATGGTTTTAGTGTTACATATGGATTTTCCCAATCCCCACGAACACCTAGACGTTTAAACTGATTGCGTTGGTTGTCAATTTGTTGATATGCATATTCTTCACAAAGCTTACGAAATTCTGCTAAAGTCATTTCTTTTCGCTTTACACCTTTATTTGTAAGTGCCTGTTCAATTGGTAAACCATGTGTATCCCATCCTGGTACATAAGGTGCATGGAATCCAGTCATTGATTTTTGTCGAACAATCATATCCTTCAATACTTTATTTAGAGCATGCCCCATGTGAAGATCACCATTTGCATAAGGAGGACCATCATGTAAAACGAAAAAAGGACGTCCTTGTGTACGATCTTGCACTTTTTTGTAAATATCCATTTCAGCCCATTTTGCTTGGATATCTAACTCTTTCACAGGTAAATTTCCACGCATTGGGAAATCTGTTTTTGGCATTAATAACGTGTCTTTGTACTCCATTTGTATTCCTCCTAATTTTAGAAAAGCGTAAGGCTCTATATAAAGAAAAGAGCTAGAAAATAAAAAAAACCCTCATCCCAAAAAGGGACGAGAAGTTATTGCTCGCGGTACCACCCTACTTGCGATTTCCTAGAAAATCGCCGCTTAGTATGTCATAACGGGACATAATCCGAAGACACTTACTCGCAATGTAAAGTTCAGTGTCTTTGCTCAAAAGGGATAATCTAAATAGGTTTCATTGCTCGGGCTTTCACCATCCCCAAGTCGCTTTACGAAATCTTGTTTAGACGTCTTTTTCAACGCATATTTATATGATATGAAATTATTATAGGAAAAGTAAGTGAATCAGTCAAGAAATGTATTAGTCCTCTTTAATAGATATGCGATCTATTTCCGTCGTATCTACATCATATTCCATTAAATGATTCCAATCATCAGTATTAATTAAGTCTAGCTGTGCTTCCACAAGCATTTTGAAACGATTACGGAAGACTTTTGATTGTTTTTTCAGCTCTTCTATTTCTAGCGCTATTCTTCTTGCTTTCGTAAGTGCTTCATTTACAATTCGATCCGCATTTTTTTCTGCTTCTTTAACGATTAGCTTAGCCTCTTTTTGGGAATTACGACGTACTTCTTCCGCTGCCTCTTGCGCTACAACGATAGATTTATGTAAAGTCTCTTCGATCGATGTGAAATGTCCTACTTTTTCGCTTGACGATTTCAGTTGTAATTCAAGTTCTTTTTTTTCTTTCATAAGAATTTCAAGGTCTTTCATAATTTGGTCTAAGAATTCATTTACTTCATCCTCATTGTACCCTCTGAAGCCTTTACTAAATTCCTTGTTATGTATATCAAGTGGGGTTAGTGGCATCTATTCCATCTCCTTTACTATCTATCATCCTTTCCCTCTATTATACATTTAGAATAGAGGGAAAACATCAAAATTCGAACATAATTTATAGATTATTTAATTTTTATATCTAAACGACCAATTTGCAGTCTAATTTTGTCCTTTTTTGTACGACCTTCGATCATTAATAGTTTAACTCTTCCCAATCCTCTAATCGAAATAAGGTCTAATTCTTGTAATTCTAATGATATTTGATCTTTCTCAGCCCAGTTTACTTTCACTTTTCCGCTCTGAATAAGCGAGGAGGATTTCTGCCTAGATATATTGAAAACAGCGGAGATGACCGTATCAAGTCTTAACGAACTGACAGTTAAAGTTTCAGAGGACCATTCCTCCTGTTGTTGAAAATAATTAGTGGGGTCGTCAACCGTTTCTATATGTACTTTTACTTTTCCAATCGCCGTGAAATTTGCACGAACATAGTCTAAAACTTCACTTGCTACCACAAATTGAACAGACCCATCTTGCACTCTGATATCTCCAAATTTGCTTCGATCAATTCCTAAAGACATCATAGAACCAAGTACGTCTTTGTGTCGTAATGTCACAAACTTTTTAGGATAATGAACTTCCACTACAGTCATCAAGAAGTCTTCTAGAGAAGGTATAAAATAGGATGGATATAAGAGTAATCTTTTTCGTTCTACTTCTTCTAATGCTCCATTCGAAGCCACTTCGATATCACCATATTGTCTTCGGATAGAGTCTACAATAAATTGCTGTCTCGGATCTAAAAAATCAGTTAGCTTTGGAGCATAATGGTCCTCCACTTCTCGCATCATATTCACCACTTGTTCAATGAAAGGCTGCTCTTCTCTTCTAAAATGCTGCAATACATTTTCCATATAAATAATTCCCTCTCAGATATAGTAAAAACCTCACAAATGTGAGGTTTAAAATAAGTATACTAATGATACTATACCATTTAATGCAATATTTAACACAAAGATTGCAACAATCGGAGATATATCAATCATTCCAATTGGTGGTATAATTTTTCTAAACGGTTCTAAGTATGGTTCACAAATTTTTCCTAATAATTGTCCAAAACTCGATTGTTGAATACTAGGAACCCATGACATTAATATATATATAATCAATGCATATGTGTAATATTTAACAACATAACTTAACAAAATTAAAACTATGTCCATAAGATTATTTACTCCTCTATCAATTTAGGTCATTATAATAATAATCCGATATTGCCCCAGCCACTTCTACAGAATCTGGCGCACAGAGGAATATATCTGTACCTATTCGTTGAATGTCACCACCTAAAGCGTACACTGTTCCACTCAAAAAGTCGATTATTCTAATTCCTTGGTCTTTATCAATCCGTTGTAAATTGACAATTACAGCTTTTTTACTTTTTAAGTGTTCGGAAATATCTTGAGCTTCTGCGTAAACACGTGGCTCTACTAATATTACTTTAGAAGACTTTTGCACATTTTGGATACTTACAAGATTTGATGCTGCAACCTCTTTGGAAGCAGTATTAGCTTTACGTTCTTTTGTGGAAGATTTTATCGGTTGCTGTCTCATTTGATTATCCACAGGCTGTTGTTGTTGAGGTCTTGGTTGCTGTCCTGTTGAAGTTTCTTCATCCTCTTCTAGGTAGAAGAAATTTTTCATCCAGTTTTTCATGCTCATTGAATTCCCTCCCTCTCTTTACCGACTAAAGCTGTCCCTATGCGTACAAATGTTGCTCCTTCTTCTATAGCAATCTCATAATCTCCAGACATACCCATCGATAATTCAGTACATGGAGCATTCGATATTTTTTTAAGAGCGATTTTTTCCTGTAATTGCTTTAAATTACGAAATACGTTTCGGATAATATTCTCATCATCTGTATTAGGAGCCATCGTCATTAAACCAATCACTCGTATACGTGAGTATTTCTCAAGCTCACCAATAAAGGATTCTACATTCTCCATAGATAATCCATGCTTTGATTGTTCTTCAGATACATTCACTTGCACGAAGCAATCCTTTGTAGAAGTTGCCCTTTTTTCGATTTCTTCTGCTAAACTTATTCGATCTAATGAGTGTAAAAAGTCTATGTGATTTATTACTGATTTTACTTTTCTTGTTTGAAGTGTGCCTATGTAATGCCATTTAACATCGCTTTGAATGGCATCTAACTTTTTATTTAACCCTTCTGGTCGATTCTCACCAAGGTGCTGCAATCCAGCTTCAATTACTTCAACTGTTCTTTCTACAGATACCGCTTTAGTTACTGCAATAATCGTAGCATCAGATAGTTGACGATTTGCTCGTGATAAAGCTGCATTCATATGATCTTTAATTGTTTCTAAATTTTGCTGAACATTTGTCATGTAAAAACCAACTTTTCATCAATTGTTTTTGTTTATTGTATCAATGAAAGGCTTATTTATCAATGATGAATACATACTAGAGTGTATTTTTCGAAACAATTATTACATCTTTACCAATTATAGCTATATTTTGTACAGCAATTTTTTTAGTTTCACTTTTTTTATTAAAAAATGTTGGATAAGAACCCTGTGCTTCTACAATAAAAGATGTGATAAACCCTGTCTCCTTATCGATTTCTGCATCAATAATATACCCTAACAATTGACCACTAGTTGCTTCTATAACTTCCTTTTGTTGCGCATCAGAAAATTTCATCTTCATCCCCCTTTTCCACATTATATGAATAGGAACATAAAAAAACGCTTTTTCATTTCAGAAAAAGCGTCAAGCTTTAGACAAACTCTAATTTATTATTTTTATATTGGAGATTTCAGATTTTTCCGAAGCTACCGCTCGTTTAGGACGCCGTTGATTTCCTTTCCAGGCGGACGCTTTCCGCAGGTGAGTGCTTCCCTATTTAAATTCATGGCAATTTACAAATAGGCAAAGAAATAAAGACACTTTCTGTTCAAAATTGAACAGAAAGTGCTTTTTTTGTTTAAAATACACGTCATTTAAAACGTAAGCCTCAGGTTGCACCAAATTAATTTAAATATTTTATCTTTACGATTCCTTAGGATTCAACTGACCTTGAATAATAGACAAAGCGCTTTTTTCTAGTCTTGATATTTGAGCTTGTGATAAGCCAAGATCACTTGCTATTTCCGTTTGAGTAGCTCCATAGTATATCCGTTTTGTTAGTATCTTCTTCTGCCTAGCATCTAACTTTTGAAATGTATCTTTCACTGTAAAATAAGTAACCCATTGTTCTTCCGATACATCATTATCACATAATTGATCCATCATATAGATAGCATCTCCCCCATCGCTAAAAATGGGTTCTTGTAACGATACTGGATCTTGAATTGCATCTAAAGATAATAAAATATCTTCCACTGGGATTTCTAATATTTTGGACAAATCTTCTAGTGTCGGTTCTTGTAAATTATCGTTAATATACTGTTCTTTTGCTTTCATTGCTTTATATGCGATATCTCTTAAAGATCTAGAAACACGTACAGAATGATGGTCGCGTAAATGCCTTTTTATTTCTCCAATGATCATTGGTACAGCATAGGTTGAAAAACGGACGTTATGCTTTAAATCAAAATTTTCAATTGACTTGATAAGACCAATACAGCCTACTTGGAAAAGGTCATCAGCCTGTTCACCACGATAAGCAAATCGTTGAACAAGACTTAAAACTAATCTTAAATTACACATGACTAGCTCTTCTTTTACAGATTCTTCACCAGCTTGTAATCGAATAAACAGTTCTTTCATTTGTTCGTGGGTAAGTAAAGGAAGCTTAGATGTATCAATGCCGCATAATTCTACTTTTGTTCTCGTCATAGATCTTCCTCCGGACTCTTTTAATAGTTCTTAATCAGTTTGTCCGAGAGTATGAACTTTATTCGAAAGGTGCGGCATCCAATTTCACCCATTAGGCTATCGGTTCATTTAAAAGCTCTTTTAAATCCAATATTATTTTCTTTTCTAAACGTGATATATATGATTGGGAAATACCTAAATGATCTGCTACTTCTTTTTGTGTCATTTCTTCTTTACCGTTTAATCCAAAACGACATTGCATAATATATTTTTCTCGATTTCCCAAAAGATTAATCGCATCAAACACATGTTGTCGCTCTAGCTTTTTCTCGACGTCTTCAATAATTAAATCTTCGCTTGTTCCTAAAATATCAGATAGAAGGAGTTCGTTACCATCTGAATCAGAATTCAATGGTTCATCAAAAGAAACCTCTGATTTCATTCGATTTGTTTTTCGCAAATGCATTAATATTTCATTTTCAATACATCTTGATGCGTATGTTGCCAGTTTAATACCTTTATCCAAATTAAAAGTTTCTACTGCTTTTATTAGACCTATAGAGCCTATACTTATTAGATCTTCTATATTCGTATTTGTTTGGTCGAATCTTCTAGCTATATACACTACAAGACGTAGATTCCGCTCTATTAATACATCTCGTGCATATTCATCTCCATCCATAAAAGCAAGGAGCATTTCTCTTTCTTCTTCTCTTGTTAGTGGTTTTGGTAAAGATTCATTTCCACCAATGTAGTGTACACTGCTTTTCCTTAAAGAGATTAACCAAAAATAAATACGACGAAAAAACTTCAATAACATTATAAGACACTCCTTTTCTTTAGATGATAGTAGGAAGAGCTATGTAAGATTCCTTCAGCTCCATGTGGAAATTTATCACGCAACTTCGTCATGACAATATATCCTCTAGGTAAATATTGGTCGTTTATTTTCCACTCATCAAATTTCATCCCGATGACCCACGTTTTTTCTTGTTGAATAGTTGAAATAGGTATTAACCTTAATTTGCTTATAAACTCTTTTGGAAGGTTGTCCAAACCAACTCTTCGATCAAACTTCCATTCAAAAATTGCTTGAAACAAAGACTCTGGAAGAATATCTTGTAACACTTCTGCAGCAACAAAATGGACCGGATCATTGGAAAGAGGTTCTTTGCAAACATTCCCTGAGTCTATAAATAGGGTTAGTTCCTTTGTTTGGCCAAACAAACGGAGATTTGAGGAGAATAGAAGCTCTCTTTCAGATTGAGCAATGTTAATATGCAATACATGTTTCGTTAATAAATACAAGCCGCCAGTGGCAATCAAAGCGAAGTTTACAAACATGAAGAGATTGCTACTAGTGTGATAGAGTGGAGCAATTGCTGTAAGTAAACCTCCAGCAAATAGACTTGCAAGTAAAGTAAGTGCGATAGCCTTAATGATTTGTGAACGTTTACGCCAAAAAGCTATTCCGATCATAAGAAAGAAAGATAAGAAAACAGTAATGAAATAGTTTGAAAATGTAACTGTAATTGTTCCTGCGATAAAGGCGGAAAGAAACAAATATCTTTTTTTGTTCTCAATCCAACCAATGCGATTTGCAAATGCCAAAACAGTGTAATTAAAAAAAGTATTGGTTGCAATCATCACTTCTGCATACATAGCTTCCCTCCTTTTGACTAAATCGTAACATGGCATTTGTAAGAAAAATGTCAAATCAGGGGATAGAAATCATTCTTTTTTTACGACAAGAAGTGCTATATAGAATAACTAAATGTCAGTGGAATGGGTAAGATAAGAGAAAGAGGCAAGTTAAATAGCTAAGGTTTGTTATCTAATTAGAGAAAAAGTAAAGATATGAAAGGTCATACTATCTAGATTAATTCGGCTTGCCTCACGTCGACAAGAGCTCGATAAATGTGCCCCCGTAAAGAACGTTGGAGCGACATAGGAGCGAATCTTCTTGCAGAGACTCATATGCGTAGTGTGCAGCAAGCGCACACCCGTTTTTTCCACTTTCAAAATGTTATTATGCACAGAAAGGAACGGATAGATCACCAACTATAGGCATTCGCGCTGCTCGCACGTCCGAATGAGCCGCTGTACGCGCTAGCGCATTTCGCTGTCTCATACTGCACGTCATGCGGCTTGCAAGGCGCGAATTCCAGTTTATTGATGGAATATATTAGGTTCTATTAAAAATAGGATGTGGGATTGCTTCTTTCGATATTTATTTTAAATTCATTGGGATGTCTACACGATGTGTGCCTTACAAGCAGCAGGAGAGAGAAGAATAAGACCTCGTAAAGGAAGTAGAAGAAACGAAGGAACGAATCATCTTGCGTAGCGTGCGGCAAGCGCACATCCGTGTTCTAATTTATAAGATATTGATTGGTTTTATTTTTTCTAAACACACATAATAAAAAAAGCAACCACCTGTTGGTGATTGCTTTTTTGTTTAGAAATTTAGTTTCTTCTTTGACGATTTCTTAAGAATGTCGGAATATCTAATGCATCTTCTTGTTGATGTTGTACATTTGGACGCTCTTGGTGTATAGGTTGTTGATGTTCTTCCTTTCTTTGCTCACGAATAGGAGGAGGAGTACTTGCAGCTTGTTGTGCACGAGCTGCGCCAAAACCAGTATTTCTTGGTTTATTTTGAGTAATTAACTCTTCATTGAAACCAGTTGCAATTACTGTAACAATAATTTCATCCTTCAAATTATCATTAATAACTGAACCGAAGATCATATTCACTTCTTCATCTGAAGCAGAAGCAACGATATCTGCAGCTTCTTGAACCTCAAATAGACTCAAATTTGATCCACCCGTAATATTCATAAGTACTCCTGTTGCTCCATCAATTGAAGTCTCTAGAAGTGGACTTGAAATTGCTTTTTTAGCAGCTTCAGCAGCACGGTTATCTCCACCAGAAATACCGATACCCATTAGTGCTGCACCTTTGTTAGACATAATTGTTTTAACGTCAGCAAAGTCTAAGTTAATCAATCCAGGAACAGCGATTAAGTCTGAAATACCTTGGACCCCTTGACGTAGTACGTTATCTGCTTCTCTAAATGCCTCAAGCATAGGTGTATTTTTGTCAACAATTTCAAGAAGACGGTCGTTAGGAATAACAATCAGTGTATCCACTGATTCTTTCATCATTCCAATACCACCAATTGCTTGAGTGGAACGTTTGCGTCCTTCAAATGTGAATGGACGTGTAACAACTCCTACAGTTAATGCACCGATATCACGTGCGATTTGAGCAATTACAGGAGCCGCTCCAGTTCCAGTACCTCCGCCCATCCCAGCTGTAACAAAGACCATATCAGCGCCTCGTAACGCTTCCTCAATTTGCTCTTTACTTTCTTCAGCTGCTTTCTTACCAACTTCTGGATTTGCACCTGCTCCAAGTCCTCGTGTAAGTTTTCCACCAATTTGTAACCTAACTTCTGCTTTAGACATTTTAAGAGCCTGGGCATCCGTGTTAACAGCAATAAAATCAACACCCTGTACTCCATGTTCAATCATTCGATTTACAGCATTATTACCACCGCCACCTACTCCAATAACTTTGATAATGGCTAATTGGTCATCGTTCGTTTCAAATTCTAGCATGCTATTGCCTCCTATATTCTTTCAACTATGATAATGGTTAATTTTATTCAAAAAACTTGTCGAAAAATTTCTTGGCTTTTGTAATTGCGCTTTCTTTGTTTTCATTGTTTCCATTTTGAACAGTCTGTTTTTGTTTCTTAAGACTTGGTGTAGATTCATTTTGTGCAGTTTGAGATAAGGCATGACTGCTACCAATTTTACCATAGAAAAGATCTTCTTTATAGGCATATCTTATAAGACCAACAGCAGTTGTATATTGTGGCTCACGAACACCAATGTAATCCGGAGTATATAAACGTACTCTTGTTTGTAGAATATGTCTTGCAAGTTGACCAATACCTTCTAACTTCGCAACTCCTCCTGTAATTACAACACCACCAGGTAAGTCTTGAAGTCCCATTCGGTAAAATTCTTCTAATACCAATTCGAAAAGCTCTTCTAAACGTACTCCAATAATTTCAGCTATATAGCGCTGAGAATATTGTTCTTTCATATCGGCACCAATGACTGGTACTTCAAAAAGCTCATCATCTGATGCATCATCATAGAAGGCATGTCCATATTGGATTTTAATTTTTTCTGCTTGTTCTGTTGGCGTTTTTAATACAATTGATAAATCTTTTGTTATATGATCTCCACCTACCGGTATAACGGAGGTATTTATTAAATGGCCTTCACTAAAAATAGCGATAGTGGTAGATCCTCCACCTATATCAATATAGGCAGTACCATGATTTTTTTCATCTTCGGTTAAAGCAAAATAACCACCAGCTAATGGTTGTAGATATATTTCTCTTATTTGTAACCCAGCTCGCTCCACACATCTTAACACATTATGTAAAATTGTTTTAGATGTAGTCATCATGATTCCATCCATTTCAAGACGGGTTCCAATCATTCCACGTGGATCTTTAATTTCATCTAGATGATCTACGATAAACTGCTTTGGCGATATATTGATAAGCTCACGTTCTGGAGGAATAGACATTACTTGAGCAGATTCTATTACTCTATCTAAATCTGTATCTGTAATTTCACGGTCCTCACGATTAACAGCGACTACACCTTTAACGTTTTGTATGTTTGCTAGATTTGCAGGAATGCCAAGTACTATCTCCTGAATTGACATCCCAATCATTCGTTCAGCTTCACTTACAGCTTTCTTGATGGACTGCACGGTTGCGTCTATATCTACAATGGAACCTTTACGAATCCCATTTGATTTAACATTCCCTACACCTATAACATGCAGCGAGTCATCACTCATTTCACCGATTAAAACTTTAATTGAAGACGACCCAATATCTAATGATACGTACAATTCTGATTGATTCAACCCGTGGCACCTCCTAAAAACTCTTTATTTATTATTCTATTGTAAAAAACTAATAAAGTCTAAAAATTTATAATCAAAAAGTCAATATTTCATTACCATTACGTAAATATGACTATGTATTTTTTCTTTCAGACCATTTTGTCAAAATTAACCGACGGATAACCGCAATATTTTGGAATAAACGAACCCCAAAAGCAAAGATTGCAGCTAAGTATAAGTCAACTCCTAGATGTACTCCTAAAAAAGCAAGTGCGGCTGCTAAAACAATGTTAAAGAAAAATCCAGAGACAAACACCTTATCATCATATACGCCTTGTAATTGGGCTCTAATTCCTCCAAATAACGTATCTAAAGCCGCAAGTACAGCTATAGAAAGATAACTTTCATATATCTCAGGTATTTGTATTTCTGTTAAAAGACCAAGTGAAATTCCAAGTATTAGACCTAATAACGGCAACCACATTTATTTACTCTCCTCCTGGAATTTCAAATAAAAATTGTTTATTGATTGTTTGATCAAAAGCTTCTATGTTTATATCGTTTACAGGTTCACCAATTGACAATTTTAGGTTATCAATATAAAAATCATCCCCAATAGAAGAAGCCTTTAATTGATTATACATTTTTTTAGCGTCGTCGTAAGTGGAAGTACCAATTTTTATCGTAAATGGCGCAGTTTTTATAGCAAGATTGTTAACTGTTGTTCTTCCATTCACATCCCTTATCGCTGATGAATGGATCATCCTTTTCCCATCAACTTCTATAGCTTTTGCTTTAAAACGATTTATTTCATTAACTAGACGAACAAGTAAATCAGGAGTTATTCCTTCCACAGCTTGTCCAACAGCAATACTTTCAAGGGATGGTTCAACGGTAATTGTTAAGCCTGGACCACTAAAATCTGTTAATCCAATGTCTTGTTTCAATTGCATTACCGTTTCATTTAAAGCAGTTTTGGGACTTTCATTTACCATATTTTCATATTTACCAATTGTTTGCTCCAACACACGTACTTCCGATAATAACTCTGAATGTAATTCGGTTTCTTTTGCAAGCTCTTGTCGAATTGTCCAAACGTCCCTAGTATCCCGTTCCTCTGGTTTTTGCACCGTATTATAT
The DNA here is from genome assembly GCF_037104765.1 of Psychrobacillus mangrovi. Classification (NCBI taxonomy): domain Bacteria; kingdom Bacillati; phylum Bacillota; class Bacilli; order Caryophanales; family Bacillaceae; genus Psychrobacillus; species Psychrobacillus mangrovi. The sequence goes on from NZ_JBAWSY010000016.1 coordinate 13,934, forward strand.
TGGACTGCTAACATAAACCCAACAATAAACAAAATTAATGAAAACCGAATATAGACGGTTTTTTTCATTTATTCGGCCCCCTTCACCTTGCTTAATTTTTGTCGTCACGTAAAGCAGGCATCGATATTTTTCCTTTTTCCTCTACAGTTACTATAATGTTATCACTTGTTAATTGATCAACAACACCCCCACCAAGCTTAACAGAAGCGAGTAATACTTCGGGATCTCCGACAGCTTCAATTTTAAAAGGAGCTGGAAATGTTTTACCGTCAACCGTAATAACTGGACCCGTACAACTAATATAGGAATTTGTATGGAGCCTCTGTCCATTTATTGATATAGCTTCAGCACCAGATATTTTCAATTCATTGATGACCTTAAATACATGGCTTTCATGGACAATATAATCATTTGGATTCTCTTGTGACGGATTATAAGCACCATCTTGTAGAGAAACAGCAATTCCTTTGCCTTGGGATGGAATGTCACCAATTAATAATCGCAATTTTTCCGCCTCTTCTACTAACTCTTCGACGCTCTCTTCACTATTTGCAAAAGACTGTTCAAATTCTTTGATTTCTTGCTGTTTCCCATTAATTTCTTCCGAGAGCTCTTTATTTCTTTCTTTTTGCTCGATTAATTCTTTTTTGTATTTTTCCTGTTCATTTAAACTTACCGAGTTTGTAACTTGTTCTTTGTTTACAGAAGAAATACTATACGAGTAAGCGAGTATAAATCCTAACACTAAGCTTACTAAAGAAATTAGTACTAGTCCTCTCGAAGGAATTCTAAGGAGTCTGTTCTTCCTCAACCTCCATCGCCTCCTCTTCGACTACATTGTTATACACTTCTTTATATGGTTGAAAAAAGGATCCAACTTCAAGATCAATAATTCCTTTTACATCTGGTTCAAGCTGAGACACGATGGAAGGATAGAAATTCATCTTTTCAGAGAAAGAAGGAATTATTGCTTGAACCTCATTCCCATCATTCATAAAAACTTGAATAGAATAGGGATCATTTTCAGTCGGCTTATAATTAATTTGAGAAATAGTTAATAATACTTCAGAGTCCAAGTTTTTTAACTCTTTTATGAGCCTTACCCTAATTTTCTCTTTCTCAAAACCCGAAAGGATCGGGCCATCAATCGGTACTACTTGTCCCTCAGGTTCGATAGTCTTTCCATTCTCTAAAATAATATGAAGAGCTTCTCCGTTTTCTTCATAACCAACTTTTTTGTATTCTTTTACTTGTATTTCTACCCCAGTTAACCAAGTCCGTTTAACTTTAGCAGATTCAACCCAATCATTTTGTTCTATTATTTCTGTCACTTGGTTTTCTCTAAAACCCCACATTGATTCTCCAAGCTTTATTGTACTTTGCTCTATATATTTTTCCTCAGAGACTAGAGACGCACCACTAACTGAAATAGATTGAATCTGGCTATAAGAGGATTGAAAATATAATACTATTAATAATGTTGTAACGAAGAGAAAAAGTAGAATGGAAAACTTTTTGTTCGTTCTTCGTCGTCTACGTTCTTTAAAGGTTGGTATTCGATCTTCAATATCTATTACTTTTTCCATTCTACCGCCTCCCTTCTCCTGTAGAATTATTTGCTAAGTTTAAGATTATACCGATAATCCCCCATGTGGTAACTAGAGAAGAACCACCATAGCTTATAAATGGTAAAGTAACACCTGTAACTGGTAGTAAACCTGTAACCACACCCATGTTAAGAAACGTTTGTACTGCTAATAAGGAAGTAAATCCGATAATTGTTAATTGATAAGCACGTGTTTTGGCACGTGCAGCCATTGCAAAGCCTGTCGTGAAAAATAGAACAAAAGCTGAAATAATAACTAAACCTCCGATGAACCCAGTTTCTTCTAATAAAATAGAGAAAATAAAATCATTTTGTGGTTCCGGTAAGTATAAAAACTTCTGTCTACTATTCCCATAACCAAATCCGAACAGTCCAGCCGGGCCAACCGCAAGTAAGGATTGAATTGCTTGAAAGCCAGTACCTAAAGGATCACTCCAGGGATCAAGAAACGATTGAATTCGGTCGAGCCTGTAAGGTGCCGAAGCTATCAATGCTACTAATGCTATTATTCCAGTTATTCCAATGGTAACAAAAAATTTTAAAGGTAATCCTGCTGCAAAAAGCAGGAAAAAAGATGCCACAATCAAAACGAAGGCTGAACCAAAATCTGGTTGAATCATAATAAAAGTAATCGGCAGTAATAAAATTACGGCACTTTGGAAATACATCTGCCCTTTTGTTTTTTTCTCATTCGACAATGAAAATGCTAGCATTCCTAATACAGCGATTTTAGCAAGTTCGGCAGGTTGAAAGTTCATAAAACCAAGTGAAATCCAACTTTGTGAACCATTTCGAACTACCCCAATTCCAGGAATGAGCACACCAATTAAAAATAATATAGAAAACACATAAATGATTAGCCAAAACTTTGGTAGCCTTATAAATCTCTTATTTCGAATAAATAATGCACCTAAAATACCGACTATTAAATAACTCCCTTGCTTTAAAGCAAATGGTAATTGGTCTTTGTAATGCACCTGACTCCAATAAGAACCTGCAGAGTGTACGAATAGTATCCCGATAATAGATAAAAATAGGACAGATGCTAAAAATAGGATTGTTCTTTTATCGTTCGTTTAGTTCATCCCTTCGTTAATCTTTTAATGCTAGCACTTGTTCGATAAATTCATCTCCACGAATTTCAAAGCTTTCATACTGATCCCAACTTGCACAAGCCGGAGAAAGTAAAATAACATCTCCCTCAGCAGAAATTCTAACCCCTTCTGCAATTGCATCAATTAAGTTATTCACTTGTATAACAGCAGGAATTCCTTGCTGTTCTCCAAATTTTTGTAGACGTTCCGCTGTTGCTCCGTAGTGAATGAGTGCCTTCACATTGTGTAAATGTGGAATCAATTCATCAAAGGAATGACCACGATCTACACCACCTGCAAGTAATATTACAGGTTCAGAAAAACCTTCTAATGCACTTTTTGTAGCAAGTGCATTTGTAGCTTTTGAATCATTATAAAACTTTCTATTTTTCCACTCACGTACAAATTGTGTTCGATGCTTAACACCGTGGAAATTCGTAAGAACCTGAACTATACTGTCTAATGAGCAATTCAGTAAAATGGCAGCAGCAGTTGAAGCTAATACATTTTCTAAGTTGTGTTTTCCTCGTAGTGCAATGATAGATCGTTCAAATAACATTTTACCATTCCAATATACATATAGATCATCAGCACTTATTCCTTCCTCTGTTTTTTTACTTACATAGAAAGGGATTTTCTTTGCATTACTTTTACTAGCATAATCTTTAACAATTTGCTGCTCGCCATTATAAATAAACCAGTCCGAATGATCTTGATTTTTAGTAATATTGAATTTTGCATCTGTATATTCTTGAAAACTTGAATGATAGTCTAAATGAGCTTCATATAAATTCATCAAAACTGAAATCTTTGGTTTTAGTTCTTCCGTACCCATCAACTGAAAAGAAGATAGTTCCGTTACAATAATATTATCATTTGTAGCTTTTGCAGCGACTGCACTTGCAACAGTACCAATATTTCCAGCAATTAATGGTTGTTTATTTCCTGCTTCTAACATTTCAAATATTAATGTTGTTGTGGTAGTTTTCCCATTTGAACCAGTAATTCCAATCATTGGAGCATCACTTATTCGATATGCTAATTCCACCTCTGTCCAAACTGGAATACCTCTCTTTTTAGCTTCGGCAATAACAGTATTTGTGTAAGGAATACCAGGGTTCTTTACTATAAGACTGAATCCCTCGTCTAATAGATCCTCAGGATGACTTCCACAGATGACTGTTAATCCTTTAGAAAGTAAGTACTGTGCATGTTCATTTTCATCAAAAGGTTTTGAATCATTAACAGTTACAAATGCTCCTAAATCATGTAAAATTTCTGCTGCAGCTGTTCCGCTTTTCGCAAGTCCTAATACAAGAATTTTTTTATGATAAACCATTGGTAATTGCTTCATTTTTTATACAACCTCCAAAATAACAACAAGCATTGCTGCTATAAAACCGATAGCCCAAAATACAGTCACAATTCTTTTTTCTGACCATCCAGAAAGTTCGAAATGGTGATGAATAGGACTCATTTTAAAAATCCGCTTACCTGTTGTTTTAAAACTAATTACTTGCAAAATAACAGACAGCGTCTCTATAACAAAAATAATTCCTACTAGTAATAATAAGAGTTCTTGTTTTACGAGAATAGAAACCATCGCCAATGCCCCGCCTAATGCTAGTGATCCAGTATCACCCATAAAAACTTTAGCGGGGTTTTTATTGAACAAAAGAAATCCTAATAGTGCACCTGCTACACTAAATGTAAAGATCGCTATATCTGTTTGCTCATATGCTAGTGCAAGTACACCGAACGTTGCAAATGCAACAGATGCTGTACCTGATACTAAACCATCTAAACCATCTGAAAGATTTACTGCATTAGAAAATCCAACTAACCAAAATATTAGAAATGCTACATAAAATTGTCCAAAATCTAATTCTGCATTCGTAAATGGAATAGCAAGTGTTGTGTCAAATGGTCCAAGTTTTAATAAGAAATATGCGCCAACTGATATAACAATTTGACCAATTAATTTTTGAATTGAAGTTAATCCCAAATTTCTTTTTAATACTACTTTAATAAAATCATCTAAAAAGCCAATTAAACCAAAACCAACTAAAATAATTAGCAGCACAATAGATTGCGTCGTTAGCTTATCGAAGTAAAACGAGACTGCTACTGTCCCTATAATGATGGACGTTAAAAATATAAGCCCACCCATTGTTGGTGTTCCTGCTTTTTTTTGATGGGATTGTGGTCCTTCTTCTCGAATACTCTGACCAAATTTCATCCTTCTCAAATATGGGATAATTATTGGCGCGAGAATAACGGACAAAAGAAAACTAATACTAATTGTAATAATCGTTGTAGATAAAGTCATGAAAAAATCTCCTTAGTTGCGATCAACTATCAATAAATTTACTATAGTTAATTATTTTGTGTAGACATGTATTTTTCCGTCTATTGGAATTAAACTGTTTTCCTTCGGTAATTGTGAAAGTATTTCTTCCCCATCACCATGCCAAACAATTGTAAATGGGTACATATAGGTTGTAATCTCTTTTTTCTTTATTCCTACTAAGTTTGGTACACGAACTTGTTGGATATCCCCCCATCGATATTCTTTTTCAAGTTGCTTGCCACCGGCAGTAACCTCAAGTGAATCCTCAATGATCTGCCCTACTATAGGTGCTGCAATAACTCCACCAAATTGTGAACTATGTTTAGGATTATCAATGGCAACATAGACGATTAACTCTGGATCATCTGCTGGGGCAAATCCAATGAATGAAACAATATATTCTCCGTCCATATATCTGCCATTTTGTACTTTTTGTGCTGTACCAGTTTTTCCACCTATTCGTAAACCATCTCGATATGCATTTCTACCTGATCCTTCTGCTACTACATGTTCAAGTGCATCTCGTACCATTGCTGAAGTTTCTTCACTAATTACCTGGTGCTTCATCTCCGGCTCAGATGTCGATAATACTTCGTTCGTTTCACCATCTAAAATATTTTTTATAATAAACGGTTTAAATAATTTACCACCATTTATAGCGGCAGCAACCGCTTGCACTTGCTGAATCGGTGTTACAGAAATACCTTGACCAAATGAAGTGGTGGCATGCTCTACAGGACCATAAGCTTCTTTGCTAAAAAGAATTCCTGTTGATTCTCCAGCCATTCCAGAACCCGTTGACTGCCCGAAACCAAATTTTCGTATGTAATCCGAAAGTTTTTCCGGCCCTACTCTTCTTCCAAGCTCTATAAAACCTGGATTACAGGAGTTCTCCACAACTTCTAAGAAGGTTTGGCTTCCATGTCCAGATCTCTTCCAGCATCTAAGGCGAGCACCCTCTATCATTGTATAGCCAGCATCATGAAAATGATCATCTTCCAAATCCACTACTTTTTCTTCTAAGGCTGCACTTAATGTAATTATTTTAAAGGTAGATCCAGGCTCGAAAGTCATCCAAACTGGTAAATTACGATTATAAATAGTAGAGTCAACTTCTTGATAAGATGATGGATCAAAGTTTGGGGCAGAAGAAAGTGCAAGTATTTCTCCATTTTTGGGATTCATCACAATAGCAATTGCTTGCGTCGCTTCGTATTTCTGCATTGCTTGTGAAAGTTCTCTTTCCACTACCTGTTGTATTTCCATATCAATTGTCAGTTGAACATGGTTACCTGAAACTCCATTTTTCCACCCATCATCCACATGTGGAAGAGGTACCCCTTTTGCATCTGTAAACATACGTATAGCAGATTGCTTTCCTTTTAAAACGGAATCATATTGATATTCGATTCCCGCTAGTCCTTGAGCGTCATACCCAGTAAAACCTATCAATCTTGAAAGTATATTACCCTGTGGATAGTCTCGTACATAATCAATACCCGCATACAATCCAGGTATATTTTTATCTTGGATTTGCATCGCAAGTTCTGCACTAATGTTTTTTCCTTTTGGCGCGAGTTTTACTAAATAATCTCTTTTATTGAGCTGTTCAAATAATTTTGCTTCATCCATTTTTAACAGTGGAGCAATTTCTTTTGCCACTTTTTCTGGTTCATCGTTTTGAGAAGGCATGTAAAATAACGTAGGAGAAAGCTTATTTCCAACAATTACTTCTCCATTCCTATCCAGAATATTACCCCGAAGTGACGCATAAGGAAGTTCGCGATCCCAACTTTCTTTTGCTTTTGTTGTCAATTCATCAAACTGAAAAAATTGAAGTTGCACTAATTTCAATACCACTGCTAAAAACAATAAAATCATCAATACCCAAATTAAGCGGAGGCGCAATACTTGTTTTACTTTAGAAATTACATTTTCCCCTTTTATTCGTTTAAGATAACCTATGAGAAAATGACAAGAACTATTCTATTTGCTCAACTAGTCTTGTGGTGGTACTTCCATAGATTCCTCTAATCCCGGGGCAATTTTTGTTTCTTCCGGTGTCGTCAAATGAACAACAACAGGAGTATCTTTTGAAACAACAGAACCAGCAGTTAAACTTTGGCTTGTTACATAGCCATCTCCTGAAATTTCAATTGGTATATTAGACAATGATTTGTAAATCATTATATTTCGTTTAGACCAACCAGAGAAGTTAGGAAGTTTAATATTTCCCTCCCCTTGTAGAAAAACTGTTCCATTGGCTAAAATCGAAGTTCCTGCAGCAGGGAATTGCTCTTTTACATTTTCCGCTTGTCCAATTATAACAGTTTTTAAGCCTTGTGACTCTAGTCTACTCTGACTTTCCACCACATTTTCCCCGACAATATTTGGCATTTCTATCGAAGAGGCAAGTTCTAGATTTTCTGGTTGTATATTTAAGTATTTTAAGCTGTTTTCCGTTACAGAATTAAAAATTTCTGAGGTAGGCTCTGATCCCACTTCGGTATCTTTCAATTTCGGTTTATGAACAGCAACATAGACAATAAGCTGTGGATCTTCTACAGGCGCCATCCCTAAAAAGGAATACAAAAACAAATTACGGCCCCAAAAATATCCACCCTCAGGGTTGGCAATTTGGGCAGTACCTGTTTTTCCTGCAGTTGTATAATCAGCTAATTTAAACCGTTGAGCAGTACCTTTTTCTGATGTAACTGTGCTTGCTAAAATTTCTTTCACCTGATCAGCAGTCTTAGCAGATATTGGAGATTTCTTTTCGACTGGTTTGTGGTCACTTATTACCTCACCAGTGTTTGGATCTACTATTTTCTCTATCACATATGGCTGCATCATTTTACCTTTATTTGCTATAGCTGTCATGGCCTGAATTAATTGAATTGGTGTAACAGTTGTCCCTTGTCCATAGGTTGTAGTCACTCTATTAATCGGATACTTATCGCTTACTGTTCCGGTTGCCTCATGTGGCAAATCAATTCCCGTTTTTTCTCCAAATCCAAATCGATGAATATACTCAATAAAAGTCTCATCACCGATTCTATTTAACAAGTAAGCCATTGATACATTTGACGAGCGTTGAAATCCTTCTAAGTACGAAATAGTACCCCATCCGTATACATTATGATCACGTATTGTTCGGTCGTATACTTTATAAGATCCGGATTTATAAGTTGCATTAGGTTCCCATACCCCTTCTTCGATCGCCGATGCCAAAGTGAAGATTTTCATTGTAGAGCCTGGTTCTATTGTTTGTTCAATTGCTTCGTTTAGCCAGTTTGTTGATAAACCTTCTCTAGTATTCGGTTCGAAGGTTGGTCTTTGAGACATAGCAAGAATTTCTCCTGTTTTTGGATTCGCGACAATAGCGGTAATCTTTTCAGGATTATACTTTTCTTCTGCTTTGTTAAGTGCATCTTCTAAAAAGTTTTGAATTGTTTTATCAATAGTTAAATAAATATTATCTCCATCTTGCGGTTTGGTTATCATTTTTTCAGTATTTGGCAATAAAAAGCCTTTCGTATCACCTTTAAAATTCACCTTACCATGAGTTCCAGTCAATTCTTCGTCATAAATATATTCCAAGCCCATCTTTCCTACTGGTACAGCTTCTCCATCTTCATTTTCTTCTTTTAATGCAAAACCGATTAGATGAGATGCGAATTGTCCATTTGGATAAAGTCTTTTCATATCTTGAACAAAAATTATTCCAGGTAAATTGTTATTTTTTATTTCTGACATCACTTTATAACTAATATCTCTACCAGATTTTCCGAACTCCACTTGATATTTTCCTGCTTTAATATTTTTGTTTAGTATGTCCAATATATCTTGCTCTGGCAGATTAATATATTCTGCTAACACTTTTGCAGTATTTTCAGGATCCACTACATGCCGTGGAGCATTACTGTTATTAGTAGCTTTCGGGCTAATAACAGCAATAATTTTGTAACTGAGCGTATCTTCTACGATAACATCTCCGTTGCGGTCTATAATTTTACCTCTACTCGCCGGAATCACTTGTTCTCTACTATACTTTGAGTCTGCTTTAGTAGATAATACTTGCCCTTCAGCAGTCCCAGTCACTTGAATAAATACAAATCGACTAAACAATAGAAAAAAGAGCCCTCCATAAAGTAAAAACATTAGAAAGGCTCCCCATTGAAAACGAAATTTCTTATTCATTGTCCTGGTACTACCTTTACGTTTTGCTCATTCAGTTTCAAACCGAGCTCTTCCGCCTTTTTCCAAATACGCTCATAGGTAGATAATTCGCTTACTTGTATGGACAAGTCTGTATTTTCTTTTGATACATTGTCGATTTGTTTTTCCATTAGTTGAATGTCAGCACTCGTTGAACGAACAGCTGTCTGAGTTTGAATAATCATTAAGCCTAGTATAGTTACTACTGATAATAAACCAATAAGGAGAAACCTCTCCCCTTTGGTTAATATTTTTTTTGCTTGTTTTGTCGGCTTCTTTATTTGTGGTTGTTCAGGAAAAGAAGGACGACTTATGTATGTTTGAGATTGTTGTTTACGTAAAGCCATTTAGACACTTCCCTTTTCATTAATTTTTTCCACAATTCTTAGTTTAGCTGAACGAGACCTATTGTTTTCTTCTAATTCTTCTACAGAAGGTAGAATAGGCTTTCTTGTGATAAGTTTTAAAGCAGGTTCCATTCCTTCCGGTATAACTGGTAAATTAGGTGGCAATTCTGGTAACGACGCAGCTTCTTTAAAGATAGTTTTTGTTAATCTGTCTTCTAGAGAATGAAACGTAATAACACTAATCCTTCCGCCTACCTTTATAACTTTAATTGCATCTTCCAAAGATTCTTCCGCTGCTCCTAATTCATCATTCACAGCAATTCTTATAGCTTGAAAAATTCGTTTTGCAGGATGTCCACCTGTTCTTCTAGCAGCTGCAGGAATCCCAGCCTTTATCAATTCAACTAATTGAAATGTTGTTTCAATTGGAGCGTTCTCTCTAGCTTGTTCAATCTTTCTTGCAACTTGCTTAGAGAACTTCTCTTCTCCATATCTAAAAAATATTTTCACCAGTTTTTCATATGGCCAATCATTAACTATGTGATATGCGGTTAGCTCACTAGTCTGATCCATCCTCATATCTAGTGGGGCATCGTAATTATAACTAAAGCCTCTTTCTGGAGTATCAAGCTGAGGGGATGAAACACCTAAATCATATAAAACTCCATCGACTTTCTCAATTCCAATGTTCTCAAGTTCTTCTTTTAGATAACGGAAATTTGCATGTACAAATGTTACTTTGTCTAAGAAAGGAGCTAATCTTACTTTTGCATTCTCAATAGCAATCATGTCTTGATCAAAACAAATTAATCTTCCATTTTCCCCTAATTGCTGGACGAGATATTCACTATGGCCAGCTCCTCCAAGAGTACAGTCCACATAAATTCCATCTGGACGAACGGCTAGTCCATCTACCGTTTCTTTTAATAATACTGTTGTGTGATGAAACAAGCCTTTTCCTCCTCTTTATCAAGTATCCTCGATGTTTACCTGTACATTGCTATGCAGGTAACATTGCTTCCAGTTTTACGTGGAAGGCAATATCTTTTTAGCAAGTGTCTAACACTATACCGAATAAGATTAAATGTCAAAGCCAATCATATTCTCTGCTATATCGTTGAAAGAATCCTCAGATTCCTCAAAATAATTTTCCCAAGCATCCTTAGCCCATATTTCTAAACGATTAGAAACACCAAGAACTACACATTCTTTATCCATCTTTGCATAGCTACGCAAATTACTTGGAATATTAATACGTCCTTGTTTGTCAATTTCAACTTCTGTAGCACCAGAAAAGAAAAAACGGGTAAATGCCCGAGCATCTTTTTTCGTAACAGGAAGTTCTTTTAATTTTTCTTCGAGTTTTCGCCATTCATTCATAGGATAACCAAATAAGCAATTATCAAGACCACGTGTTAAAACAAAACAATCTTCTAAATGCTCCCGAAACTTGGAAGGTATGATTAACCGGCCTTTCGGATCAACGTTATGTTGATATTCGCCCATGAACATGCTACTCACCCCACTTTATGTGAATAACATACCACATCCCCCCACTTTCCTCCACCCATTTTTCAAAATTTAGTGTAATAAATTTCAAAATGTGTAAATAGTACTTGTTGAGATGGAAAATGCGAAGCAAAGTTTAAGTAGATAATTAAAAATACAGGTATTTTTCCATATAAAAAATCTCCACGAATTACCGTGGAGATTTTTTATAATGAATGGTTAAACTTCATAATCGCTATTTAATTTGCTCCTGCGCAAAGCTCGTCGCAGAAGATATTTGCTCCTGCGCAAAGCTCGTCGCAGAAGATATTTGCTCCTGCGCGATGCTCATCACTTAATTATAAGTTGCCAATACCTTGGTACTTAATATAGTCGATAAGGTATTAATGCAATTGTCTTCTTTAAACTTAAGAGAAATGTAACAATTCAAGTTAATGTTAGGCAATCAAAAGTACTGAATACCGAATCCCGCGTTTACTTCTTCCATTGAAGGGGTATTACATCTTATCCGAATTACAAATTCACAAAAATAAATTAAAGAGCCTTTTATATAAATACTATATGATGCTGCCCATTAAACTCATATTGAATTTCTAAAAGATCTTGTATCAATTCCGTCCCAGCTTCATTTAAAAGCTGAAGTGGTGAAAATGTACGTTCTTGTAATCCGCCGTTTGGAGTTAATTCCATCGTTAAACGGTCATATCGATTAATGGAAGCATCTAACTTTCCAAGGAAAGTATCTTCAATTGCATTGTTTAAAAATGTTATCTGTTTTTCATGATAGTCTAAATTTTTATTTACTAAAGGAGCTAATTTTATATTCTCTTCTTGAAGAATAGTTTCTAACTCTTTATATTTTGCTGTAAGATCTTCTTTTATAGAAGCTAGCAATGTTGGTATCTTTTCATTTCTATGCTCATCAATATATTGCAGCTTCGCTTTTTCTGCCATTCCTTCCCATATATCAGGAACTCGGAAAGAAAACTTCTCCAACAAATTTTGCGTTTTAGAGTTAACAATTGTAATGCTTAACCTTGGCATAATGACTGGCATTCTCATCTCAAATAGTTCAAATGCAGACCTAAGTGTACCCCAATAAGCAATTTCTCCCGGTCCTCCAATAAAGCTTAATACAGGAAAGACCATTTCTTGCATAAGAGGTCTCGTTACGACATTATTACTTAATCTTTCAGGTTCATTTATAGCAATATTCATCAATTCTACTTCTGAAAAAGCTATTCCTTTTCCTTCATTGACAAATTTCCCATCTTTTCTTTCTAATAAAAAACGTTCACCATCTTCTACATAAAATAAATGAGCTGCATTTTCCTTAGTCTGAATAGGTGTACCATAGCCTGCCTTCTCAAAAGCTGCCTCATTTTCAAATACGACCTCTGCTAGCTGAGAAGAATACTTCACCATTTTTTGAAAGTATTCACTTTCTAACTTACGTAAAGGCTCATAGGCAGCATCTATCAATAACAAACCTTCTTGTTGGAAAAAGTCATTCATCAACGCTGCAAAAAAATCACTATAATTCAAATTATTTTCTAATAAAGCAATTACCTTTTGAAATAACTTTTTAGTATGCAACGTTTCAGGCAGACTTTTAAACAATTCTTCCAAATAAGCTGTAATCATTTTTTTATCAAAAGGACTTTTAGAGGCTATTTTTTTGATTCTCGATGCTTCAGGATAAGTCATCTTTTGAAGCTTTCGTCCTCTTTCTATGTATACATGATTAACCTCATCAATATCGTGATCCTCACCCGCTATCCAGAAAACTGGAATGACAGGTACCCCTAGAATTTCTCGTTGTTGCTTTGCTAACACGATTACTGAAATAGCTTTATGAATGGAATACATAGGGCCTGACATTAGACCTGCCTGCTGCCCACCAATAACAACAATTCCATTATCCTTTAGTTCTTCTAAATGCAATTTACTTTTTTCTGATAACCCAAACGGACTCATATAGCTAGTTATCACTTCTACAAGTTCATTTCTTTTATGTTTACTAAAATCAGTTTCCTGAAGTCTATTATTTAATGCATTTTGATTCCATTCATAATGATAGAAAGAAGACAAACTAGATATATCTTCTAAATATTTCTTATAAAATGAGGAAGCGAATGGTTGTGTGTATTGCTCTACTCGCACGATTTTTCCACCTCTAAATTTCAAATTCACCTTGGCGTATTTGAGCTCAGATTAAAATGCAATCTGTGGCATCCGCCGTTGGCATCATGCAGGCGTCCTGCTTGACAAAATTTTATACTTTACGAGTATATCACTTCGAAAAGAAGTGTTAAAATTATTAGCTTATATAATACAATACATAGCGGATAACTCCGATTAACCAAATGAGTGCATAAATCACGCATAGTAATAGGAATAGTAACCTCCATATTTTCCGAAGAAGAGGCTTAATTTCAATCTCTTTTTCTTTCTTCCATTCAATATAAGTTAAAGTACTGGCAATGATTAAAGAAATACCAATTAGTAGAAGAAAGATATTCTTTGAAAAAACTACATAAAAAGCATTAGATACGGAGAAAAACAATAAGAATGTCGTTAAATCTGCCGCTAGCCCAAATGACTTTTTTCTCTTTTGTAATAAATACTTTGAAATAATAAAGGAAACAAAGAACACAATAACAGGAAATAATATTAATAAGGTAATCATCTTACTCATGGCGATTACCTACTTTGTTCATTTCTTTCAACAATAGATAAAAAGTATTTAATATAGGTAATACTTCATTCCTTTTCTTTGCTTCATCCAATATTGCTCCCACAATTGTGTCAATCTCCATTATTCGATTATTTTCAAAATCCGCTAACATAGAAGAACGGTTATTTTCTGTGTTTTTGCAAAGCTCGACTACCTCTTCCCAGAGAAGTAGTTCATTCCATTCATTGAACACATTCATTATTTCTACATACATATTTTTCATAATCAACTGATAAGATTCATTTTTAATGAGCATTCCGTTCGGAGACTTTGTAATTGTCGATAAAGGATTTATTAAACAGTTCATTAATGCTTTTTTAACTAAAGTTGTTTTTATTTGATTTGAATAAACAAGAGGGAAATTATTTGATGAACTTTTGAAAAAAACATCGGCATTTTCCCAAACACCTCTATACACGCCAACCGATGTTTTTCCTATGCCCAGATGACGTACTGTAAATGAATTAACTTTCGTAGCCCCAAGTAATACAGATCCAATTACAATTGTTTCTTGCTTAAGTTGATCTGTATATGATAGGTGGAGTAAACCATTCTGTAGAAACAATAATGGGATATGTCTTGGTAGTAAATCTAATTCACTTTTCAAGTTTTTAAGATGGTGGTATTTCACAGCAATTATTATTAAATCCATTGAAAATAGTGATTCTATCACACTTACTTGTTTACACCTAATAAGTTCTGGACTATTTGGTTCTTTTTCTATGTATAAATTTTCATTTTCTTTGCGTACGTAAAATACAATGTCATGCTTAGCCTCAGCTAAATAGGCGCCAAATATCATACCTATTGCACCTGCTCCAATAATACCTATTTTCACCAGTTCATCACCCCAAGCTTATAAAAAAGGCCTACCAGTATGGCAGACCTTATTTTTAGATTTATTATACAGGAAGCACAGGATGTTTTCGAGGTGCTTTCGGAATTTCTTTATTTTCATAATATCTAAAACGATTTGCAAGCTCGTTGCGTAGCTCACTCGGAGAAACTATTTCATCAATAATCATCTCAGATGCTAATTTATAAATATCAATTTCTTCTTTATACTCAGCATGTTTTTCTTGGACAAACTTTAATCGTTCTTTCGGATCTTCAATTGCTTCTATTTTATTAGAATACACTGCATTGACTGCAGCCTCTGGACCCATTACTGCTATTTGTGCAGTAGGTAATGCTATACATACATCAGGTTCAAATGCTGGACCAGCCATCGCATATAGACCTGCACCATATGCTTTACGAACAATAACGGAGATTTTTGGTACAGTAGCTGAGCTCATAGCTGCAATTAGTTTCGCTCCATGGCGAATAATTCCAGCACGTTCTACCTTCGTTCCAATCATGAAGCCTGGAACATCAGCTAAAAATAATAGAGGAATAGAAAAAGCATCACATAGTGAAATAAATTTTGCGGCTTTATCCGCTGAATCAACAAAAAGTACTCCACCTTTTGCTTTTGGCTGATTTGCTATTATTCCTACAGCTTGACCCTCGATACGCCCAAAACCTGTAATTAACTCAGGAGCAAATAATTTTTTTACATCAAAAAATGTATCTTCATCTATTAATGCACTAATTGCTTCATACATATCAAATGGTGCATTTTGATTTTCAGGAATAATGGCTTCTAAAGTTCTGCCTTCTTTTGCTTTCTTCGGTTCTACTTTTTTAGGCTTTTCCGTATAGTTTGCAGGGAAATAGCTTAAATATCGTTTGGCTTCGCTGATTGCTTCTTCCTCAGTAGTTGCCAACACGTCTCCACATCCACTAACTGTACAGTGCATGCGTGCTCCACCCATTTCTTCTAAAGTAACCTTTTCACCAATTACTTTTTCGGCCATACGTGGGGAACCTAAGTACATAGAGGCATTACCTTCTACCATAATAACTAAATCACAGAATGCTGGTATGTATGCCCCACCAGCTGCAGATGGACCAAATAGTATACAAATTTGTGGTATGAAACCAGAAAGTCTTACTTGGTTATGAAATATTCTGCCTGCACCACGGCGATTAGGAAACATGTCTAATTGATCTGTTATACGAGCACCTGCAGAATCTACTAAATATAACATTGGTACTCTATTTTTCTCTGCAATTTCTTGAATACGAATAATTTTCTCCACTGTACGTGAACCCCAAGAACCTGCCTTTACAGTAGAGTCGTTGGCCATTACACAAACCGTTTGACCATTTACTTTTCCAGTTGCTGTTACAACTCCATCAGCAGGTAAGTCACCTGCCTCGACATTTGCAAAGCGTCCATCTTCTATATATTCCCCATTGTCAAAGAGTAATGCTAAACGATCACGAACAAATAACTTATTTTGCTCTTTCATTTTTTCATGGTATTTGGAATGACCACCTGCAAAAATGGACGTTAACTTTTCTTCTAATCTTTCATTATACGCTTTCGTTTCTTCCAAACTAAAAACCCCCTTGTCTGAAGCATTGGCTGATTTTATAACTGTTATTTTGATTTGCAAAAGAATTTGAACACGGCTGTGCGCTTGCCGCAAGCTACGTAAGAGCCTCCACAGGATGAGTCGCTCCTTTGTCGCTCCCACATCCTTTACGGGGTCTCATTCTTCGCGCTCTTGCGGCGTGTAAGGCGCACATCCTGAAAACGACAGTGGATAAATTACCGTTTCAATAAAAGCTGTTCCATTCATTTAATAGAATCTTCATTTCACTCTAGTTGCATTTGCTTGCTCCTTGCCAACTGCATGGCATGCCAAACGGTACAAGTTTTTCAAACTCAAAGCAATTGATAGTTTACTCAAACGTTACTAAAACGTCTCCTTCATTAACAAAATCGCCTTCTTTAGCATTAATAGTAGCTACTTTACCTGCAACTTCTGCTTCAATTGGAATTTCCATTTTCATTGATTCTAGAACCATCACTACTTGTCCAGCAGAAACTTCTTCTCCTACTTCTACATTCACTGTAAATACTGTACCTGCCATTGTCGACTCTAAATTTTTCATTTTGAAACTTCCTCCCCTTGGTTTTGCATCCATTCCCCTAAAATGGATGTGGAATAAACTCCACTGTTAAAACTTTCATCGTGTAAAAAACGATTAAACAAGTCAATATTTGTCTTTACACCTTCTATTTTAGCAGAAGAAAATACTTTTTGTGCTTTCTCAATAGCCAATTCTCTGTTCGATTCATGAATAATTATTTTAGCAATCATCGGATCATAAAAAGGGGTAACTTTATTTCCTTCTTCGTAACCAGACTCAATTCGAATATCTTCCACTTCTCCCCAATTTAGATGAGTGATTGTACCTGGTGAAGGAAAGAACGTTTTTGGATCTTCTGCATATACTCTAAATTCAAATGCATGTCCTTGTGAATTAATTAATTGTTGGTCTTTAACAGGTAATTCTTCTCCTGACGCTACTTTTAACTGCCATTCTACTAAATCAAAACCAGTCACAGCTTCGGTAACAGGATGTTCTACTTGAAGTCTTGTGTTCATTTCTAAGAAATAAAATTGATGATTTTGATCGACTATAAATTCAACCGTTCCAGCATTAACATACTCTACAGCCTTTGCGGCATTTATAGCAGCCTCATACAATTTTTCACGTGCTTCTTGCGGAAAATTTGGGGACGGAGACTCCTCTAGAACTTTTTGATTTCTTCGTTGTACCGAGCAATTTCGTTCAAATAAATGAACGATATTCCCAAAGCTATCCCCAAATATTTGTACTTCAATATGCCGTGATGCATCAATAAATTTCTCTAAAAATACAACATCATTTCCA
Organism: Psychrobacillus mangrovi; assembly: GCF_037104765.1. NCBI lineage: Bacteria > Bacillati > Bacillota > Bacilli > Caryophanales > Bacillaceae > Psychrobacillus > Psychrobacillus mangrovi. The sequence continues at coordinate 31,587 of NZ_JBAWSY010000016.1, forward strand.
AAGTATGATTTTGCACGTGTTTTAATTGACTCAAAATGCTTTTCTAAAGTGGCTTCATTATCACAGCGAATCATTCCTATGCCTCCACCACCCGCACTAGCTTTCAGCATAACTGGATAGCCTATGTTAGATGCAGCATCTTTCGCTTCCTTAATAGAGGTTAGACCCTCCTCCGTTCCAGGAACTACAGGTACATTTGCATGAATCATCGTTAGTCTAGAACCAATTTTATCGCCCATTTTTTCAATTGTTTCTGGTTTAGGTCCTATAAATTTAATACCTGCAGCTTCTGCTTTTCGAGCAAAGTCTGCATTTTCCGATAAAAATCCATAGCCTGGATGGATAGCATCAACATTCTCTTTTTTAGCAATTTCAATAATATCGTCCACTTTTAAATAGGACTGTTGGACAGGGTTTGGTCCGATTAAATAAGCATAATCTGCTTCTTTTACATATGGTAGTTCTTGATCCGCTTCCGAATATATTGCAACGGTTTTAATATTCAGCTTTTTACAAGTTTTAATAATACGCCTTGCAATTTCACCCCTGTTTGCAATTAGCACTTTTTTCATTATATTACCCCCTTTTATAAAAACGTGATCCCCTTCTCTATTAGTCTATACGAATAATGAAAACGATTTCAACTAAATAGTTAGATTTTTTTGTTCGAGAAGTAATTTATTTTACAATTTAAAAAAAGCCTCTAATTATAGAGACTTTATGTTATTACTATTCTATATGCGTAATCCCTTGTTTAACCCAATTAACTAATTGTTCGTAATCTCTCTTTAATAAGTTGTAAGCATTGGAAATTTGATCATAAGACTGTTTCATCTCATCATAACTTTCCATCGCTAACTGGAGATGATTTTGCACAGATGATGAATCTGCAGTATCTCTTACTGACGCTTCTTTTTTCGGTGTTTCTCTTTGTATTACAATTGGGCGAAGATTTTTATTCCACCTGAAAGCACAGGCTTGTTTTGAGCGACCTAACAAAATGCTTGCTTCTTCAAATCCAGATATTTGTGTATGGCCTTGCTCTATTTTCTTTAAAACTATTTCTTTTAAAAGATTGTCTTCTTCCGCAGTCCAACTATCTTTTCTAATTTTAACAGTCATGTTATCACCCTTTGCTTTTTTAATAATATATGCAAACTGGGTGTAAATAGACTCTAATATTATTTCTTTTTTTATAAGAAAAGCGTAAAAAATTCGATTAGCCGTGACATCTTTTTTCTAGGACGACGTTGGCCGGGATAGATTTTTTGTTGCGAAGAAAATTGGCAAAGTAGATAAATGGTATTTGACATCGAGCAGCTGCCCTCAAAGACATACTAAACTGAGTAAATTTTAAACCCTCTTATTTGATAAAAAGAAATTTACAGCCTCGTGGTGAAGATCTTGCTCCCAAAGAATAGCGCAGCTTGCAACCTCTTCCATTACTCGTTCATATAATTTACTTTGCTCCCATTTACGGATTGCTTGAATTTTATATGCTTTTAACACAGTAGGATGGGGTACAATCATTTTTTGGATAAACTTGTTTAATGCCATTAGTTTATCACCTTCATATAAATGAGTTGCCCATCCGATTGATAAAAGGTGGTCTGCAGTGTAGGGCACAGCTTCTGTCAGCATTTGTAACGCTTGGTCATGTCTCATCCCTTTTTCAAATAAGTAGGTTCCACCTCCCCAGCCAGAAGTAATTGCCAATTTCCCTTGAATAAACCCACATTTCGCTTCCTTTTTTACAAGACGATAATCACAGAGGGTAGCTATTTCACAGCCACCTCCTACTGCTGTCCCGTTAATTAACGCTAGTGTAGGAATTGGTAATGTCGCTACTTCGTATAAAACTTTTGCTGTCTCACTTAACATTTTATAGGATTCCTTTTCTGTTTTTAATTTATGAAAAACAGAAAGGTCTCCTCCTGAGCAAAACGATTTTTCACCTGCACCAGTAATGACAGCAAATTTGATCGATTCATTTATTTTTACATTATGTATTAATTCCTTAAATCCTTCCATCACTTCTCCATTAACGGCGTTATGAATTTCAGGTCTATTAATTTCAAAAATTATCATGTCGTCTTTTATTTCAATTGTAAAAGCCATATCATGCACCCCTTTTTTGAAAATATATAGAGAAAAAGGCTACCGAAGAGCCATGGTCTCTTTGGTAGCCTTTAATGGAACAAATACTGAATTATTTGCTCACTACTTCTTTCCCTTTGTATTGACCGCATGATTTACAAATTCGGTGAGCCAATTTCATTTCACCACAATTTGGACAAGCAACCATACCAGGTACGGATAATTTAAAATGTGTACGACGTTTTCTTTTTACAGTTTTAGAAGTTCTTCTAGCTGGTACTGCCATTGGTGGCACCTCCTTACAGATCTATTATTCGTCTGTTTGATCAAAATACTTAGCTAAGTCAGCCAGTCTTGGATCCAATTTTGGTTGATCATCTTCCTGCATATCATTAAGATCTTCATCTGTTGTATATGACCAGCCGTTTCCACCTTCTGGTTTAAATTGGTCTGCACCTTCTTTAAACACTTGCAATGGAATTTCTAGTAGGATTAACTCCTCTAAAACTGGATCAACTTCAATTACATCGCCTTCTACAATATGAAAGTTATCATATGCTTGCGCAATAGCAGTTGCAGTGTCAGACCAGCTGAAAATTTCATCAGATTGAATCTCAAATGGAAATTCTACATCTTCCCAAGTGCGAGCACAAGGTAATATGAGAGTCCCTGAAAGCTGAAAATGACAAGTCATTTGCGCTGCACCAAACGTGCAGTGCCCTGTTACATGAACGGGTGAAATATTTCGAACGTCCGGGTTTCGCTTCTTCACATTTTCGAGAATTACGAATTCATCTAACGTCATCCCGTTATCACGATATTTAGCTAATTGATGAATTGCCCATTTCATACGATTATCACCTCAAGACAACAAAATTTATTATATAATGACAGGATTTAGATGTCAAGATAATTTCTTGTCACTACTTTATTTTAACATTATACTCTCATTAAGGAAAGCGTTGTATTCTAGACAGTTACTATTTAAGAAAGTTATACTTTCTTAAAGTAATGAAAGGATTTGATTAATGATGAAAGCTACAGGAATAGTTGTTGAATATAACCCTTTTCATAACGGACATTTATATCATTTAAATCAATCACGAAGTAAAACAAACAGTGACGTGATTATAGCTGTAATGTCTGGAAACTTTTTGCAACGAGGAGAACCAGCGTTAGTTGACAAATGGACGCGCGCTAAAATGGCTGTTTCTGCGGGTGTTGATTTAGTAATAGAATTGCCATATGCATTTGCTACTGCCCAAGCAAGTGACTTTGCAAAAGGTGCCATATTTTTATTAGATTCTTTAAAATGTGAATTCTTTTGTTTTGGTAGTGAGGAAGGATCTTTAGATTCATTTCATCATACATATCAATTATTATCTACCAATAAAGCAGATTATAATACAGCTATTTCAACTTTTATAAAACAAGGTATTAGTTATCCAAAAGCTTTAAACGAAGCTTATAAACTGATTTCAGCAAATTCAACAGTTCCATTAGTGGACTTATCTAAGCCAAATAATATTTTAGGGTATCATTATATCGAAGCTGCATATAAGTTAAATGCATCTATAAAACCAGAAACGATCCATCGGGTCATTGCAAACTATCACGATGAAGCTAATCCCTCCGAAACGATTGCAAGTGCTACAGGAATAAGAAAAGTGTTGTTCGGGGAGATGAATCTTACGTCCATTCAATCTTTTTTACCTAGCACTAGTATAACTGAATTACAAACTTGGCATACAGCTTACAAAGCTTTTGGTAGTTGGGAAGGATTTTGGCCATCTTTACGCTTAATTATTTTAAGACATACTAAAGCGCAATTGGCAAACTATGCAGAAATTACAGAAGGCATAGAGAATGCCATTTGGGATGCTGCGATGAAAAGCGAATCATTTCAATCTTTTATGATGCAAATAAAATCAAAACGATTTACCTGGACAAGGATCCAAAGAATGTTAACGCACATATATAATTGCTTTACATGGAATGAATTAGAGCAAATGGATTTGCCCACTTATATCCGACCACTTGCAATGAGCAAGAATGGTCAAGCTTATTTAAATTCATTAAAAAAAGATTTGCAGCTTCCTCTTATAAGTAGAGTAGCTGCTCATAAAGAAAACGATATGTTAATGCTCGATTTAAAAGCTTCTAATTTGTATTATTTAGGTCTTCAATCAACAAATGCACATGAGATGATTGGAAACGATTATAGAAATGCTCCAATCATTCAGTGACAGCTTATTTAGGTTCTAATTGGTCTAAATAGGCAAGTGCATCATCTATTGTTCTTACTGGCACAATTTTCATTTTTGTGCCTATTTTTTTTGCAGATTTTAATGCTTCTTCATAGTTAGTTGTTAAATCAGGATTATTCGCTAAAATAGCTGGATCTATTTCGTCATCTGGTGCAAACATTATTTCTATTCCTTTTCGATCCGCCGCGATAACTTTTAAATCTATTCCACCGATTCTTCCAACCGTGCCATCTGGCTTCATTTCTCCAGTACCTGCTATGTTGTACCCTTTTGAAATATCTTCAGGAATAAGCTGATTCAATATTTCTAATGTAAACATGAGACCAGCAGACGGACCTCCAATTTCTTCTGAGTTCATATGAACAACAGGTGTAGTTTCGACTTTTTTGTCTTCTGTGTAAGATATCCCAATTCCTGGTTTTTCTAAAACACCTGGTATTGATTTTAAAGTTACTTCTTTTTCAAGTGTTTTTCCATTTCTTTCAACAGTCAGTTGGACAACATCACCTTGAACTTTTCCACTCAGATAAGTTTTAAGTTTTTCTTCGGTGAGTTCAGATAAATTATCCATTCCAATAATTTTATCTCCAGGTTCTAAAATTCCGTCAGCAGCACTATCTTTTAAAACATTAAAAATAAATATTCCGTTGTTTATTACTTTATAAGGCTTATTCGCTCGATCAAAGGCTACCGAGATAGCATTAAATTGAGAATCAGACATAAGCTTTAATTGACGTATATTATATTCTTGTTCATTTTCATCTGCATTACGGATTTGGCTAGTTTTATAAATTTTTTGGTTATCGACTAATTTGGCATAAGCATAAGTTAATGGAGTAGCTTTTGCTAAGGAGATTGTAAGAAGACTCATCATCCCTTCGTCGTCTTCATCTCCACCTTGTACTTCAACAAATGGCGTAAGTTCATATGCACCACCCGGTTTCGAAATATAAGATTCCATTGGGTAAAAGGCTAGGGTTGATACTAGCACCAAAATTAGAAGGAAAATTATAGGTTTTCTCTTCAACATAAAATATTAATCCCTTCCTTTTAAATTTCATATTCATTAGTTTATCACTTCGATTTTTTTCTGACAAAACAAATGAACAATAAAGGATGTAATAATATGCACAAAATAATATCAATCGGCAGTTGGGCACTCATCATTCTTTTATTTTTGCAGCCAGGTATTGCACATAAGGGGGCTGTAGAAGGAATGCGTATATTTACAACCGCATTACTTCCTTATTTACTGCCCTATTTAGTAATCACTCAAATGTTTATCCGTTCGCAAAATTCGTTTTTAAAAACCAAAAATAAGTATAAGCTGTATTTGAATATTTACCTTCTTAGTGCCATTGGCGGCTTTCCTAGCGGTGCAGCGATTATTTCATCTTTAAAAGAAATGGGCACTTTAAATAATAGGAATGCAAGCTGGCTTATCGCAATTTGCCATGCCCCAAGCCCAATGTTTGTCATTGGTTTTGTCGGTATTGATATATTTCATGCAGAAATTGCAGGCCTCAAGTTGTTACTAATAATTCATATTGTAAATTTGTTATTCCTTTTAGTATTCATTATTCGAACCCCTGCTATTCAGACAAATCTTGAGAATGTTAAAATTTCTTCTTCGCCGTTTCAAGAGAGTATCAAAGAAACCTCTCAAATATTACTATTGATTGGCACTACAGTGGTATTTTTTACGACGGTAAGTATTATTGTGTTTGAATCCGTAAAAGAGATCTTGCCTAATCTATCTCCACTTTTGTTAGTATTTGTAGCATCCTTTTTTGAAATGACAGGAGGAATTAGTCTTGCCGGTGAAATATTATCTGGAAATGAATTGCTACCTGTAATTGTAGCATTGATTATTGCATTTAGTGGAATAAGTATCCATATGCAAATAATTGTTCTAGCCCAAAAAGCAGGCATCTCCATTCGACGTTACATAGTCTTCCGTTTTCTTCATATAATCATTATCCCAATGCTCTACTACATTTTTGCATAAGCAAAAATGTTACGAGTATATTACTGGTGCCAGGCACTAGTAATATACTCGTAACATTAGGGGAAATCGGGAATTAGGGAATTAGGAAAATAAGGAAACAAAAAACCTTGCAATGGTTGCAAGGTTAGTCGAGGTTGAATTTAAGTTTAAGTGCAGCTTCTACTTGAGGTGGAACTAACTCGCTAATTTGGCCGCCATATTTAGCAACTTCTTTAACTATACTCGAGCTTAAGAACGAATACTGATTTTTGGTCATGATGAAAAATGTTTCTATTTCATCATTTAACACTCGATTCATTGAGGTAATTTGCATTTCATATTCAAAATCCGAAACTGCTCGTAAACCACGAATGATAGCGCTAGCATTTACACTTTCTGCATAATCCATTAATAACCCTGAGAATGTTTCTACTTTCACATTCGGAAGATCGGCTGTTACTTCCTCGATTAGCTTTACTCTTTCTTCTACTGAAAAAAGTGGATTCTTCGATGAATTGTTAAGGACAACTACATTAACTTGTCCAAAAATAGTTGCACCTCGATGAATAATATCTAAATGACCATATGTAATTGGATCGAAACTTCCCGGAACGACTGCAATTTTAACCAACTTAATTCCCCTCTTCCATACGTTTGCGGTAAATAGAGATAACGGTATTTCCATATGTTTCTCTTCTAGTTAGCGAAAATGTTTCTAAATCAGTTTCTAAGTCAATGGTTTTATCATGTTCGCAAACAATTATCCCCGTATCTTTCATACATCCCATTTCTACAATCTTTCGTGCTAAATCATAAAATTGTACTTTGCTATAAGGTGGATCGACAAATAGCAAGTCAATTTGAAGTTCTCTTTTCTCAAAAGCCTTCACTGCTCTAGAAGCATCAATTTTATATCTTTCACTTGATTCTTCTAAACGGCATTTTTGTAAGTTATCCACAATAGTTTGCATCGCTTTTTGGTCTTTCTCGATAAAAATACAAGTATCAATTCCTCGACTGAGTGCCTCAATTCCTAAATTTCCACTACCTGCAAACAAATCGACTGCTATTCCCCCATCGAAATAAGGACCTATCATATTGAAAATAGATTCTTTTACTTTATCCGTTGTTGGTCTTGTATTAGTTCCAGTTACCGCCTTTAAAGGCAACCCTTTTTTCGTTCCTGATATAACCCTCATTTTTACTACTCCTAGCTTTCAAATTCGCCCTAGCGTATTTGTGTCCAGATTTCGCGCCTGATTTCCAGGCATCTCCTAGAATAACGGAAGACTTTTACTCAATTTAAATTAAGATAATCAAGATTGTATAATATTAATTCTCTTATCTTCTTTTTCTACATCCAGTAAAAATAAGCGGATCATCCACGCCTCTTCAATATAATAAACGGAACCAATTTTTTCAAATGGTTCGGACATTGCATCGTATCTTTTTTGGTTTAATACATAAAAAGGTTCATGAATAGGAAAACGAAAAGCTCTTGTAGCATTTTGAACATATAATCCTTTATCTGTATCATTTATCGAATATCCTAAAACAGACAATAAAGGTTCTACAGCATACAATACTTTACCTTCTTTAAATAATACCTTCATATTTTCCTGTTGTAATTCATTTATATAAACAGGTCTTGAATCTTCAAAAAGCAACGGAAAATGCTCGGCACCAGCTTGCACATTTAATGCAAAAAAAGAGGTCTTTAAATGAAGAATGTTTGATAACAACGCATCTAATTTTTCAGCATCCATTTGATTTTTTTTCTCAAATTCTGCTTTCCAACTTTCCAATTGCTCCGTAGTAAGATAGTTAACAAGCGTATCATACATCCAGTTAGCTTTCTCGGTTCCAATAGGTCGGTCAAGTAAAAAACTACTAATTACTTCTGCTAACAACGGATCAGCCGAATCTATTCCATATCTTAGCTGAACTTGTTTAACAATTAACTCTCTTTGAATTGAAGCAATATCCTCATTTTCAATAAAAATAATTCTGGAGTCATTCATATCATTTTTTTTGTTTGTAAAAAGCACAGACACATGTTCCCTATTTGGTAAGTGTAATTCTTCTAACTGTACTATTAATTCTTTTGGTATTTCATTATGAGAATAAAGGCTATAGTAGTTAGCTTCATATTGAACAGGCAGCACTTCTTTTTGCCAATATAAATCCCTAAGATCCCCTTCACCTTCGAAAAGCGAATAGTCTATTAAATCTAAAGAAGTGCTTCCTAGCACAGGCAATCCACTTACCCACATCCCACCTCTTTTTAACTCATCCGTTATGTGAAGTGTTGTATAAGAAACGCCACCTTTTTCTAATTTAACAAGAAAATCAGATAGAATTTGACCGTCTTTAAGTCCATCTTTAAATGGAATTTCATATGAAATGCTTTCGCTCAAAGATTCACCTTCTTTAAAGGAAGTTAAGTCTTCAGTTAAACGATCACAGTTTGTGCTTTTACTTAAGTCACAGCTTCTATTTTCACTAGAAATTGGCCAAACTACTGCAATTTCTCCTTGAGGTAAATTATTAAAATGTTGTTTTACAATAATTTTATCTTCTTTAAATTTCAATTCAACCTCTTGCTCGTAAAAGTACGAAGCCTCTTTCTCATCCAAACTAGAGGAGTAGACGTGATACTGAGATAATAATAAAACGCTATTTGCCACAATGAGTAACATGGTTATAAAGCTAATAATAAATTTCATAGAAATGTCCTCCAACATAATGGTAAGATAAATTGGAAAGGAAGTGTTATCATTGATTCAACGTTTTATTGAGCTTGGTGAGGGCTATGGAGATATATTTGAGCTTTGTGAACTTGCAAAAGTAAACAAAAATCGCATTCATCGGGCTTTCATCTTTACTTCTAAAAAAGAAAGTAAAGAATATTGTTCCATTGCAATTGCCCTTAAACCAATTAATTCTGCTAATTTTTTTCCGATTTATATATGTCGTGAAGGTATACCTAATACCAATCCAAGTACACAAAGGCTCTTGACCTTTCAAACAACATTAGATGATTTAAAAATAATACCAGTCAAATTGGATATCAAACATTCATCCATTTTTGATGATAAGGAATTATTTTATCAATATGTTATCGGAGTTTTACGTTTAAATCATTTAATACCGCCATTACAATAGACTAGTTTATAAACCGATTTTATAATCATATTCTTTCGCTTTATCAGGCTTACTATTTTCAAATTCAGTTTTTAAAAACGGACGATAAGATTCTAAAATTTCTTTAACAAAAGGTAGCTTGCTCATCTTTTGTTTCGCAATTTCAATTTGATCTTGATCACAATATAAGACTACATATTTTAATCTTTTTGAAATAAAATGGACATGCCCATATTTACGTAAAGACTTTGCTTGTTTTAAATGATGCACATAGACAATTAATCCTTGTCTTTCTGTCATACGTTTCCCCTCATTTCTTCATATAAAGAATAACATATGCATGAAATTGATAGCAACAACAACTAGCTGACAGTTACTCATCAATTCGATATAATTAAAACTACCTTTCGTTTAAAAAGGAGGATTAGAAAGTAATGGGTAAAAAAACAAACGTAGCAATCGCCATTGCAGCAGCTGCTGGAGCAGCATGGGCAAGTACAAAGGCTCTGTCTAAACCACTAAGCCGTACTGCAAAAGAAGCGCTAGAATATAATCAACCTATTATTCTTGCTCATCGTGGAGGATCTGCTCTTGCACCCGAATGTTCTCCATCCGCTTTTGAAAATGCAGCGAAGCTTGGTGTTCATGGTTTTGAAATAGATATTAGACTAACAAAAGATGAAGAGATTGTGGTTTTTCACGATGAATATACAGGCAGAGTGACTAACCTTACTGGAAGAGTTTCGGATTATACGTTAGAAGAGATTAAAAAAGCAGATTTAGGATTTCACTTCCTAGATTTAAATGGAGAAAATTCTTTTAGAGATTGCGGAGAACAAATAATGACATTAGGGGAACTTTTAGACAAATATCCTCAAATGCTTATTAATCTGGATATAAAAGATGCACCACAGTCTTACGAAGGAAGCTTAATGCCATCTAAACTTTGGAGATTATTAGATGAAAAACAGGCGTTGCAACGGGTTGTGGTCACCAGTTTTTATGACGAACAGATAGATAGATTCAATCTATATGCTCAAAACACAGTGGCTCTAGGAGCTGGAGAAAGAGAAGTAAGAAAAGCATATACAGCATTCACTAGTCAATTTAAACACTTATACCATCCAAAGGCAGATGTGTTTCAAATCCCAGTGAGATCGAATATGTTCCCTTTAGATAGCGCGAGTTTCATAAAATTTTTAACTTCTTTAAATATCCCAGTCCATTATTGGACAATTGATGACCCTGTTGTTATGAGAAAGCTAATTGACAATGGAGCAAAAGGAATTATAACAGATCGACCTGACCTAGCTATCGAAGCACTAAAACTAGACTAATTCAGAAAAGCATCGTAAAAAAGGATGTGTGCCAATGCACACATCCTTCCTTATGCCATACATTAAGCTGAACAAGAGCAGGAACCACCTGTACCACAACCACTGCCACAGCTAGAACCGCTTGATGCAAAAAATGGATTACTTACTGGTACTTTTACACCCTCTGAAACAGATTTACCGATTAACAGGCTCACTTCGTCTAACAAATCTTGCAAGTCGTTTTCAGCGACTTTTAGTGTCGCTATTTCTTCTACCATATCCAGCTTTCTTTTAGTAACTCGAATATTCTTCATTACTACAGAATAATCTGGATGGTATTTTCCGAAACGTTGAACCTCTTCGTATAGGTCCTTAAGTCTTGCAAAATCATTAATTTCTCTGACTAAGCTTGAATTTGTATATACAGCACTGTGTGCGTCTAAGTATCGATAAAATTGTTCAGAGGAAAGTATCATATTACATAGATCATCCGATTGGTCCATTATAGTGGCCCATTCATAGGTCATAATCATTTAGACATTCCTCCAATCATCCTTATCATAACAAAAACTAGAAACAATTGCTAAACTATTATCTTAACGTTAGGAGTAATAAATATGAATGAATTACATACTTTAATAGCTCAGGTGACAGAAAGTGCAACAGAAGTAGAAATAAACTTACTAAAACAATTTTTAAAAGGTTTACAAAATAAGCAACAAGAAAAAGCAACTACATATCTAAATGCAGTTTTTCATATGGATACTCAATATGAAGAAGACAAATGTATTGTAACTCTACCAGTAACTCCATTATCTTATAATAGCTTCGATATGCCACATGGTGGAGTAATTGCGACTCTTGCAGACAATGCCATGGGTTTTCTAGTAAATAAAGATTTACGTTCTGAAGGTAAAGGTGCAGTAACAACAAATATGACGATCCATTATGTAAAAGCAGCAACAGAAAAAACTTTAATAGCTACTGCTTCATACTTACATAAAGGCCGCCAAACATTGGTGATGGAATGTACGGTAACTCAGCCCAATGGGAAAAAAATTGCTTATGCAACTGGATCATTTTTTGTTATTGATCCATCTAACTCTTCAAAATAATTTTGAACTACTTCATGATCAGAAAAAGGGACTACAAGATCATTCACAATTTGCTCTTGCTCATGTCCCTTTCCTGCTATTAATACAATATCTCCTCTCTTGGCAATACTTAATGCTAGTAATATTGCTTGTTTTCTATCCATTTCTATAATAATCTTATCTTTTTTCGTGCCCTGTATAATGTCTGCGATTATGTCAGCAGGATTCTCATATCTTGGATTATCGTTCGTTATTATAGCCTTTGTAGCATACTTAGTCGCTACTTCTCCCATCGATTTTCTCTTTTGCCTATCTCGATTTCCACCACAACCAAAAACAACATAAACATCATTTTTCGCATAGGTTCTTATTGCTCCTAAACTTGCGTCTAATGCATCCGGAGTATGTGCGTAATCTATTAATACTTCGATTCCTCTTTCATTATCAATTCGTTCTAATCTACCTTTAGGAAGTTTTACAGGCTTTAGCTCTTCTATGGATATACCTAGGGATTTCATAACTGCAATTGCCGCTGCAAGATTCGCCCCATTATAATATCCACTATTAGTCATCTCTATGTGCAATGCTTTTTTGCCGACCAAAAATTTATACTTTATCTTTTCCTTTGAATAATCTACCTTTTGATAGATAATATCATTTTTATGATTTTCTCCAAAACGTGTTACAGGTAAATAAGTTTTCTCTGCTATGGATTTACACCATGCATCATCATCATTGATCACCAAATGGTTAGAAAGAGACACAAGTAGTTCCTTAGACTTTTTATAAGGAACCATTCCGCCATGGAACTCTATGTGATCTTTCCCTATATTCAAAAATACTCCTACATCAATCGGATAATTACTTAATCTTTGATCTAATAGTCCTTGAGAGGATGCTTCCAGCACAATATAACCTACATTGCTCTCATAACAATGCCTCACTACTTGAATGAAATCATAAAAGGGTAACGTCGTATTACTTCGTAAATAATTTACTAGTTTTTTTCCATTTTCAAATACACCTAACGTTCCTATTACACAAACTGATTTATTTTGTTGCATCAATAGCTGTCCAACAAAGGATGCTACTGTAGTTTTTCCATTAGTCCCTGTAATACCTATCGTTTTTATTTTACTACCGTATAGTTCATACGTTAATATCGATAGTCTACTATTAAAGTGATGCATATCGGTAGGAATGATTATCTGAGGAACCATACAATCCGGAATAAAACACTCCGATAAAATAGCGATAGCTCCATTTCTTATCGCTTCATCAATGAATAATCGATTTTTCGTTTGAGAGACAAAAACATCTCCCTCTCTAATTTGCTTAGAATGATCAATACATCTGTTTATTGAAACGTGTTGAAAATCACCAATAATCTCATACTGTAATCCTTTTAACAACTCTTTTAAAGGATAAATAGTTATCCACTCCCTACACCATTCTTGTATGCTCGCATAAAGTAAAATGAATTCCTTGTATCGTATGAACGGAGTGTTTAAAATGTCACGAGTAAAGTTGATGAGGTTATGATTGTTCAAAAGTATGGTGGTGTTGCTATGCAGAATCATCAAAGTAGAAAATTTGTTATATCACATATTCAAAAAGCTATCAGTAAACACCAAAAAGTGCTCGTTGTTGTCTCTGCCATGGGAAGAAGAGGTCAATATTATTCAACAGATACGCTTTTAGACTTAATACCTCCCTCTGCTAATAGCATAGAAACAGATTTACTATCTGCATGTGGTGAGTTAATTTCTGCATCAGTTTTGTGTGCAGAAATAAAAAAGGAAGGAATTCCTGCTACGATTCTATATGGAAAAAGTGCAGGTATTATTACGAATGAGGCATATGGCAACGCGGATATTTTATATGTAGATACAAAAGAAGTAACTAATACATTTAAGGATTATCCTTGCATTATTGTACCTGGCTTTCAGGGTCTTTCAGAAATTTCTCAAACTTTTACAACATTAGGAAGAGGTGGAAGTGATTTAACTGCAGTCGTATATGGACATCATTTAAATGCAGATATTGTCGAATTTTATAAAAATGTCCCAGGTGTTATGACCTCTGATCCATTTAAGAACGAATCAGTACAATTAATTTCATCAATGTCATATGAAGAATTACAAAACATTATTATAGAGCCTGTAGAAATCATACAAAAAAGAGCAGCCAAATTTGCTGCCCTTCACAAAGTACCTTTGCATATTCGTTCTTTATATGAAGAACGAGATGGAACTTACGTTTATCAATAACTGTTATCTGTCTTCTTTAGGTATAGGTCTCTCAATAAAATTTTGTGTGTAATAATTACCGTATACCCCTACTCCTGTATGTGAATACCATTTTCCTAGTATAGTATCCCGATGGTCTTTTGAGTTTAACCATCCATTGACTGCATCTCCAGCATCAAAATAAAAAGCTGCAGTATTTCCCCCAGCACGGTTAAAATCAATCCCTGATTCCTGGAGTGTATCACTAAATTTAGGAGCCTCAAAAGACTCGTTTTTTACAATATTATTTTTTGCCATCTCTTCACTCTGTTGTCTTGCAATTTTTTGTAGCTCTAAGTCAGATTCTAAAACACGGAAGCCATGTCTCAGTCTAAACAAGTTTGTAATTTCAACAATTTGTCGTTCATTTGCTCGGTCTACAGCTACTTGCAAGTCAGAAGGAGGAGTTGAAGACTCCACCATTGATCCATTATATAAAATATCATATGGTTTTTGTAAAAGAAGGGTTTCTGCATCTGAAAAGCGAACTGCTTCTAATTGATGATCTTTCCCGTCGATATATAACATTGCATATAAGTTATCAAATGGTACTAAAATTCTATTTGTTATATCATCTTTATTTAATGAAAAAGTATATATATTGGAATCGATTGAGATCGTTATCTCAGATTGTACAATCGTAAAACGATAGATATCTTCCAGTGATTGACCAATGTCATATGGTGTCACATCAATCTTATTTCCGACAGCCAGAATCTGTGCTACTTTATCTTCCGAAACACCAATCATTTGATAATCAGAAAAAGCTGAATTATATATCCACCAATCATATCCAAATACCGAAGGTTCTACTCGATCCGGTTTTCCTAATAGTTTAACTACTTCGTTAGAAGATTGACCTATTAAAACGGAGATACCTTTATTTGGTCTTGTAAAGATATTGTTTGATTCCACTACTTCTGTTGTTTCTTGAGGAATAACCTGTCCAGAATTTTTTGATCCTGTAATTAGTTCATTTTCTTTCACAGGATTATCCAAATATATAAAAATCACTAGTATTATAGCAATAAAAATTAAGATTTTAAAAAGATTCTTCATCTTATTATAACTCCTTACCAGTTATACCATTATCACTAGTATAACAAGCATCTATAGAAATACACAATGTTGTCATTGCAACATTTTCAAATATGAATTAATATTAATTAGAACGTACACTATGGCATATTGAACGTGAAGGAGGACAATTTAATGTATTTCGAAAACACAGGTATTGAAGACACGGTCATTGATCTAAATGTATTAGATGATGTTATGAAAAAACATGGTCTAGTTCGTGAAGGCCAATGGGACTACGAACGAGTAACTTACGACAAAAAATATGAAATAAAAGAGGGAATTTTTTACCTTCGTGTATTTGGTTTTACTAAAGATGGTGATGTTGGTGCACATGATGCAAATATCACTTTACTTAAACCAGTTGTAGGTAAGCATTATTACCCGCATGGTGTTGAATATGGTGAAAATGAAGTTTTCCCAAATCACCTAGTTAAATCTTGTGAACAAACTTTAGCTGCTTTAAAAGAAGATTTAAAAGTTTTTGAAGCACATGTCTAATATGTATTACTTATAAAACGTTAGAGAATGTTTTCTCTAGCGTTTTAATCTGTTCAATTATAATTATCTTGTCTATACTAATAAAAAAGAAAAGAAGAAGGGAGGGAAAAACATGGTATGGAAAATCTTTAAAAAAGAATATCTTAGATACATAATATTAGCTATATTTCTTTTAGTTATTGCTATTTTTATTCTTCCCGTTTCTGTTCCAATTATTTTAGCATTGCTTACTGCAATTATAATTGAACCAGCTGTAAAGTTTACTCAAAAAACATTTAAATGGAAGCGAAAGCCTGCAGTAATTGCTAATTTCACGTTTTTTATCATTATTATTTCAAGTATCTTATACTTTGCTGTTACCAAATTAATAAGTCAGCTCATTTATACGTCTAAAGTTTTCCCATTCCATTTAAATAATCTAACTGGTATTTGGATTGATATACAAAATAACCTGTTTAAATATACGGAAGGCTTACCGAAAGAGGTAGTAACATCCATTCAAGATAAATTGGATTCCACTTTAAATAGCATGAAAGAGTCCTTACTTGATTTACTTAGCTATTCTAATATATCTGCTATCCTCACAAATATCCCGAATTTTTTAATTAGTTTCATTGTATTTATCATTGCCCTTTTTTTATTCATGCTTGACTTAGCTAAATTAAGGACGAAGCTCTTTTTTTATTTATCCGATAGTACCGCAGTAAAAGTGAGGTTTATGTCATTAAGCATTAAAAAAACTATTATTGGATTTTTGAAAGCCCAAATTTTAGCCAGTTTTATTATTTTAGGTGCATCATTTTTGGGGTTACTTTTTATAATAACACCGAAGTTTGCCTTTATTATGGCAATTGTTATTTGGATCATTGATATTATTCCAATACTGGGGTCCATCGCTGTATTAGCGCCATGGGCAATATATCATTACTTAACTGGAGATATTGTTTTAGGAACAAAACTCACTGTACTAGCTATTATTTTATTAATTATAAGAAGAGCTGTAGAACCAAAACTAATGGGATCTCAGATGGGAATTTCACCTCTAGCTATTCTAATTGCGATGTTCATTGGTGCAAAACTATTTGGTTTCCTTGGATTTATGATAGGACCTCTTATTGTGATCCTGTTCATCACTGCTAAAGAATCCGGGATGATTAAACTAAACTTCAAATTATAAAAAAACAGTAACCACAGAAATGCGGTTACTGTTTTAATTTGCAATTTAACCGCCAATTATAGCTTTAATAACGGACGTAGTTTGTCCACCATGGTAAATTACATAAAGTAAGAGATAGACGGCTACCCCTGTAATTGCAACAAAGAACCAGATAATGCTAGTAATTGGACCTATTTTACGATGTTTTACTATATTATTTTTATAACCTAAATACAAAGTTACTATTCCAAATACTGCACCCACAGTTGCTAAAATAATATGGAAAACTAAAAATATTGTGTAGTAAATCTTAATATCATCAGGACCACCGAAAGCAGTATTCCCTATAAAGATTGTCCGAGAAACGTAGATAATAAAGAAGGTTAAAGCTGCGATAGCAGCGGCAAACATTGTTTTCTTGTGTGCTTCAATTTTTCTTTGTTTTACTAGTATCCAACCAATCGCTACTAGTACTGCACTTAATACGATAAAAAAGGTACTAATTGTAGGTAAAATAGGTAAACTCATTATCATTCTCCTCGGAAACAAAATTAAACATACTGTTAAGCTCTACTTGAATTATGAAGATCATCTAATGCTTTTTGGGTAATTTCATCAGCAGTGTCCTGCTCTTTACGATACCATTGGAAGAAGATTGAAAATAGAACTACCCCATAAATTATTTCTTGAATAATCTTCATTATAATTCCACCAAGTTGTTGATCTTCGAATGGTGGCATATCTGAAAATAGTTCTGGACCGGATAGGGATAAACCTGTTAACGTACTAGTTGGTACACAAAGCTCCATTGCTTTTAACCATGAATCTGGATTCGTATACGTGTCATACATTGCAGTTCCAGAAAAAATAATAAGCGCACATGCAGGAGTAATTAGAACTGCACTTGAAATAAGGAATCCTATTTTCTTTAATCCATGCAATCCTTTATCATCTTTTATTATTTCAACAACAGACCACCACATAAAAATTGCGGACATAAACAAAATGAATGTATATGTTCCGTGTAATACCTCATTCAACTTAATATAATCGAAAACTAAAGGTATATGATAAAAAGAGAATAATCCAGAAAATACAATTAATGCTAACAAAGGTTTTGTTAAAAGTGGAAACACTTTTCGAACAGCAGGCAATTCAATTACTACTTTCCACACCCACCAAGGGATCCCCTTCATCATTAAAGGTGGAACTAGTAATAACAAAATAGCCATCTGTGTCATATGAAAAGAAAACATAATGTGCCCCATTAAGTCTACAGGTGATCCTTTAACAATATATAAAATAACTAAGCTTGTTAGAAAATAAGCCGCTTCTTTACCTTTTAATGGTTCGGATATTTTAAAATCCTTTCTCCATTTTACAGTGATTAAAAAATATAATATTGTAATAAATACTAAAACGCCAATCATGACAGGACTCCACAATGCTTGAAAACCAAATATACTTAAAGGCATACGTATTTTCGCTCCTTTTTACATTACTTCCACTATTATAATGCTCTATCGCTATAACTTCAATGAACGAACTATGACAAATGAGATTACGAAACTATAAGAGCCCGAAGTGTAGAGCTATTTATAAATAGAAATAAAAATGAGAATAAGGATACTTAGTCCCGGACTATAGAAACAAACTCGAATTAGATTTTCCGAAGCTTTCACGGACGATCGCCGAGCCATTTTTGCGACGAGCTTTGCGCAGGAGCAAGGGAAGCTGCTGCTGCCATGCCGGCGGAACGCGTCCGCCTGGAACAGAAATTAACAGGTCCAAGTTAAAAATCGAGTATGCGAACATTTTTTCGTTCACATACTGTTATGGAATCTTAGTGAGGACTTTTTCAGTACCCTCGCTACGCTCCTGTAGGATCCCATCTGTCTCGCTTTCCCGCGGGAATCGAGTTGAGGCTTTTCCAAACTAATCCTTATTGTTTTTTAACGTGTTTGACCAACTCTCTACGCTCTCCCTCTAAAAAAGAGTATAAAGTATAAAAAAAACGAGACTAAGAATAAACTTAGTCTCGTTTCAAATTACCACCAAATAATCGTTAAGAATGTAAGTAGTATTGTAAAGCCGATAGTGGCAGCTGAATATAAGAAGAATGTAGTAACAGCATGCCCCTTTTCACTCATATGCATGAAATAATAAAGTTGCAATACTACTTGTATTGCAGCCAACAATAAAATTATTGGAACAATATAGTATTTAGAAAAACCTGCAGCAACTGAAGTAAAAGAAACTAGTGTCAAGAAAATCATTATTGCAAATGTTGTTACTTGAGCACGCATATCTTCTCTTCTTTTGCGGCGAGTATATTCATACTCAGTTTGTGTTTTCACATATACGTGAGCGTCGTTTGACATATTAACCAACAACTCCCATCAAGTATACTACTGTAAAGATGAATACCCACACAACATCAATGAAGTGCCAGTATAAAGAAGCAGTATAGTATTTTGGTGCATTATACAAGCTAAATCCACGTTTTGCATTACGGATAATCAATAAGATAATCCAAGCCAAACCAACAACAACGTGAAGACCATGCGTTCCAACTAATGTAAAGAATGCTGATGAAAACGCACTTTGTCCATAAGTAAATCCTATGTGTACATAATGATAAAACTCATAAATTTCTAATGCTAAGAAACCAAAACCAAGTAAAACTGTGATAGCCAACCAAGTTTGCATTCCTCTAAAATTATGGTTCTTCATGTGATACATTGCATACACACTTGTTAAAGAAGATGTTAATAACAGCATCGTCATAACAAAAGCAAGTGGTAATTCATATAACGACTGAGTTGAAAACTCCATACCACTTGGCCCTTTGTTTTTAAGAGCCAAATAAGTAGCAAACAAACTAGCAAATAGTACAGTTTCTCCACCTAGAAACAGCCAGAAACCTACGAATTTGTTTTTACCTTCTAAGGTTACTTGCTCTGGATGATCTGGCCAAGATTGTGGGGTGTACTTCGTATTAAAGTCCATTATTAATTACCCCCTTTTTCATTCATTAAATCTTCTTTGTGAATATGGAAACCATGGTCATCTTTTAATGAACGTACTGCCATTGAAAGGAATGTGATTGCTAATCCGAGAACGATAACTGGAATTGCCCATGATTTTTCACCATTGTAAAGTGCACCGAAAGCTGCTACAAATGTTCCAAATGATATTACTAAAGGAATTATTGAGTTATTTGGCATATGAATATCAGAAAGTGGTTCTGCATATGTCATCCCTTCTTTATTACCTTCTTGTTTTTCAATCCAGAAAGTATCAAGTCCACGAACAAGTGGAGTTTGTTTAAAGTTATAGAATGGGATTGGTTGTGGAATAGCCCATTCTAATGTACGGCCATCCTCCCAAGGATCATTTCCAACAGGAACGTTCTTAACAACTGTAATGATAATATTGATTACTAAAATGATTACACCAATTGCCATGAAAATTGCACCGATTGAACTGATTAGGTTGAATAGATCCCAACCTTGATTTGCTCCATAAGTGAAAACACGGCGTGGCATACCCATTAAGCCTAAGAAATGTTGTATAAAGAATGTTAGATGGAAACCGATAAAGAAGAACCAGAAGGTCCATTTCCCAAGTTTTTCACTTAACATTTGGTTAAACATTAAAGGCCAATATAAGTGCAATGCTGCTAAGATTGCCAATACTACCCCACCTACGATTACATAGTGGAAATGGGCAACGATAAAGTAAGAATCATGTAACTGATAGTCAAGAGGTGCTGCAGCTTGCATAACTCCCGTAACCCCACCTGCTACGAATGAAGGAATGAATCCTAATGCATAAAGCATCGGAGTGGTTACTTTAATACTTCCTCCCCACATCGTAAGAAGCCAGTTAAAGATTTTCATACCGGTTGGTACAGCAATAGCCATTGTAGCAACAGCAAAAATTGCATTAGCTGTTGGTCCTAATCCAACTGTAAACATATGGTGAGCCCAAACCATGAATCCTAAGAATCCAATTAATACAACAGCAAATACCATGGATGAGTAACCAAATAAACGTTTACGTGAGAAAATAGCAAAAATTTCTGAGAAAATACCGAAAGCAGGCAATATTAAGATATATACTTCAGGATGCCCGAATATCCAGAATAGATGCTCCCAAATAATTGTATTACCACCCATTGTATGGTCAAAGAAGTTTGCTCCAAACATACGGTCAAAGATTAAGAAAAATAATCCAATTGTTAATGGTGGAAAAGCGAATAATATTAACGCACTTGCAACAAATGTAGTCCAGGTCATTAATGGCATACGCATGTATGTCATACCAGGTGCTCTCATATTAATAATTGTAACAAGAAAGTTAATACCGGCTATATATGTACCGGCACCAGATATTTGAAGTCCTAGTGCATAAAAGTCAATCCCATGACCTTCAGATGCAAGTGATAAAGATGCATATGAAGTCCATCCAGCATCAGGTGCTCCACCCATAAACCAAGATAGGTTAAGGAAAATGCCCCCAAAAAGGAAAAACCAAAAACCAAGTGCATTTAAGAATGGGAATGCAACGTCACGTGCACCAATTTGCAATGGTACAACAGCATTCATATACCCAAATAATATCGGCATGGCTGCTAGGAAAATCATTGTTGTACCATGCATTGTAATAATTTCATTAAATAAACCTGCACTAACAAAATCGTTATCCGGTTTTGCTAATTGTACACGAATAAGCATTGCCTCGATACCACCGATTACAAAAAACAATCCGCCGGCAGCGAGGTAAAGGACAGCGATTTTTTTATGGTCAACCGTTGTTAAATAGTCCCATAAAGTTGCGCCAAAGCCTTTTTTCTTAGCAGTTGAACTCACAACTTTAACCTCCTTTGTTTTTTATCTATTGAAATTACTTTTCAATAGATAATCCCATTAAATATTCCGCAAGAGCATCTAATTGCTCTTCACTAAATTTTTCGCCATTGTTGATTGCCTCAGGCTGTGGCATTAGGTTACCTGGTTTGTGACTTTGTGGATCATTAATCCAAGCTTTTAAGTTTTCTTCGTTATGTTCCATGAATCCTGCAACGCGGTTACGGTCTCCAAATGAAGCCAAGTTAGGGCCTACACCACCACCAGTGCCTGCAGCAGAAGTTGCGTGACAAGCGATACAACTTGTGTTAAAGATTTCTTCACCAGATTGAGCAAGATCGCTTCCTGCAACAGGTTTTGTCGTTTTAGCAGAATCTACCCATGCATCAAAATCTTTTCGATCCATTGTTTTGACTTTGAAGTCCATTAAAGCATGTGACGGACCACAAAGTTCCGCACATTTCCCGTAGAAAGCACCTTGTTCTAAACCAGCAGAAGGTTCATCAAATTCTAAATAGAATTGGTTTACGTTTTCTACGTTTGTATCCATCTTACCACCAGCTGATGGTATCCAGAATGAATGCTTCACATCTGCAGCTTTTAAGTTAAAGTATACTTTTTCATCTGTAGGAACTACTAATTCTTGAGAAGTTACTACACCTAAATCAGGGTATTCAAACTCCCACCAGAATAGTTTTGCTGTTACATTTACTGTAACCGCTGTCTTGTTACCTTCCTCATCTACTTGTTCCATACCGGCAACATCCGCGTGTTTATAAGTTAGATAAACAGTTGGAACAGCAAGTACTAGTAAAAGAAGAATAGGGATAACTGTCCAAATAATTTCTAGAGTATGATTTCCTTCCACTTGCTTTGGAATAAAGTTTTCCCCTAATTTTTTACGACGGAATTTCACAAGAGCAAGTACATAGATAATTACTACTACTATAATAACTAAAGCCATAATAGCAGAAGACAGTAATAGTAAGTTAAATTGATCTCTACCGACTTGTCCGGCAGGTGTTAGCGTAGATAAATATTTTTCGCCACAACCTGATAGAAAAATCGTAAGAGCTGCTAACAGTGAAAAAAGTCGCCATTTTTTAAGCCCTTTCATCATAGCTAAATCAAACCCCTCTTTCATAGTTGTATTCATGTGCATTGGACTGTGGTTCTGTTCTATATGAATTCTTGTTGATCAAAGAAAGAATTCCAGTAGTTAAATAAAGATAGAGAAGATAATCATTGCTACGAATAGGATGGTCATATAGTTTAACGAATAAACAAACATACGAGAAGCCCATTTCAAATCGTCTTCAGCTCGGAAGCCTTTAATAGAAAGTATAAGCCAACCTATATTTAGTGCAGTAGCTAAAATGATAAAGAATGTTCCAAGTTCCATTAACAAGAATGGTAATGGGAATAAAAATATTACCCATAAAAGCATAGAACGCTTCGTACGTTCAAATCCTTTTACAACTGGAAGCATAGGTATATTAGCTGCTCTGTATTCCTCTGTTCGTTTCATCGCTAATGCATAAAAGTGCGGTGGTTGCCAAACGAACATTATTAAGAACAATGCTAGAGCCCCGAAGCTTAAACCAGGTTCTACTGCCGCCCATCCGATTAAAGGTGGTATTGCACCAGAAATACTGCCGACTACTGTATTACTCACATGTTTTCTTTTTGACCACATGGAATAAAGAACTACATAACTAATGATACCAGCAAGTCCCCAAACTCCCGCAGAAGTTGAAGCCATAAATAACAAAATTTCACCTACAACTAACAAAGTAAGAGAAGTTATCAGCACGGCATTTGGATTAAACCTTCCAGTAACAGTGGGTCTTGCTCTTTTACTCTTCATAATAGGATCTATATCACGATCTATATAGTTATTCATCGCACCTGACCCAGCAACTATTAGAGCTGCCCCAAATAGTGTGTAGAACAACAAATCTAATTCATGAAGAAAATTACGGTTAGTAAATTGGAAAGCTAACCAAATACCAGTAAACGTCGTTATTAGATTTGAATTGACAATCCCAATCTTAATAAGTGCAAGAAAGTCTTTTATGAATGACGCTGTTTCTGGATTTTTGTCAGTATCGGTATTAGCGGTGATTGATTGACTATTCGACATGCTGTCCCCTCCTTTCAAAGTTGTAAGCATATTCCGCTATCTTTTACTATATCGAAAATTATCACTAATTTCTATAGTGAAATATGTTTTTTCGACATATAAGTATTAAAAGATTCTCCTAAACAATACAACAATATCAATAGTAAATCATTTCTTTTTATTATTTGTGAAGGTTCACGCACGAATTTATGAACAATTTGTGAAATGGCATTATCATACCCTACTGTTCAAATGATAAACATTGTATTTTCTTCAATGTTTCGATATCATCAAAAGGCAGATACCGTCTTTAAAGACGATCAACATACATAAAGTAGGTGGCATATTGCACATTCACAAAAGTTTAAAATGGTTGGCTGTGGCCTCTACTGTTGGTATGCTTCTCATACTTTTAGGTGGAGCTCTTGTAACCAAAACCGACAGTGGAATGGGTTGCGGAAGACATTGGCCTGGCTGTAATGGACAACTTATACCAGATGTAATTACTCCGGAAGTACTTATTGAATTTTCTCACAGACTTGTAACAGGTGCTGTAGGAATACTTATAGTCGCTTTAGCGGTTTGGTCATGGCGTGCACTAGGACATGTTCGCGAAACAAAGTTTTTATCATTTATGGCATTTTTCTTCTTAGTATTACAAGCTTTAATAGGAGCAGCACAAGTAAAGTGGGGTCAAGGAGATTTTATTCTAGCTCTACATTTTGGAATATCACTTATTTCTTTTGCGGCAGTCTTATTATTGACCTTGTTGATTTTTGAAGTGGATCGGAAGTTTGACACAGATAATATTAGAATTGGTAAAACTTTAAAGTTTCATACAATTGAGGTCACATTATATTCATATATAGTAGTTTATACAGGTGCATTAGTTAGACATACTGAGTCAAGTTTAGTTTGTAAAGATTGGCCTTTATGTAGAAATGACGAATTTTCATTACCAACCAACTTATATGAGTGGGTTCAAATGGGTCATCGTGCTGCAGCCGGCTTAATTATCATTTGGATATTGATTATCGCTATTCACGCAATTAAAAACTATAAAGATCAACGTGCTATCTATTGGGGCTGGATTATCGCATTAGTACTTGTTGTTTTACAAGGATCTACTGGCATGCTAGTGGTATTAACTAAACTTAATCTCTATATTGCATTAATGCATTCACTATTTGTTTCATTACTTTTTGGACTGCTATGCTATATGATTTTACTTTTATCGAGAAGTCGAATGAAAAAATAAAATCAGCGAAATCCCCTTTGACCTCTATTAGAACGTTATCGGTTAGGGACAAAACGCATGTTATACAATTCTCTTTGAGCGTGGAGTAAAGTGGCTTTGTCACTTTACTCCACGCTTTTTCGGTATTACATCGCTTCCCTACAATGTGTTCAAGGAACGATGATTGCCACTGAACTTGATTTTAAAAATGTTGTGTTGCTTTGTTATTTATTCTTTAATGATAATTTTATTGTGATTAAAAGAATGTGTTTCGGCATAAGGAGTAGAACATGGATGTGCGCTTGCCGCACGCTACGTATGAGCCTCAGCAGGATGAGTCGCTCCTTTACGGGTATCATTCTTTGCACTCCTGCGGCGTGTAAGGCTCACATCCTGAAGACATCCCGATGACTTTGAAATAATTACTAAGAAACTATCCTATATCCTGTTTTCAGAATTCCATTTTATTAAGAGAATACACTGGCATTCGCACCTTGTACTAAGAAATCTGAAACACGGATGTGCGCTTGCCGCACGCTACGCATGAGCCTCCGCAGGATGAGTCACTCCTTCGTCGCTCCCACATCCTTTACGGGGTCTCATTCTTCGCGCTCTTGCGGCGTGTAAGGCGCACATCCTGAAGACATCCCGATGATTTTGAAATAATTATCTAAGAAACAATTCCCAGCTGTATGACGTGCCGTATGAAACAGATGTATGTGCTAGCGCTTACAGCGGCCCATGAGGACGTGTGGCCATCGCGAATGCCTATAGATTAGCGATCTATTCTTATGGATTTTTATATATGAAAAATGAAGTTTATAAATTTTCATTAAAAAAGACTGTTTGACAACTCATGTCAAACAGTCTTCTTTATTATTCTTTTTCTATCTCAATTAATAAATCACCTGTTGTGATAGCTTCCCCTGCTACAACATGAATCTCTTTAATTACTCCGTTGAACGGTGCTTGTACAGTTGTTTCCATCTTCATAGCTTCTGTAATAAGTAAGTGTTGCCCTCTTTTTACTTTACTTCCAATGGACACAGCTACTTTTAGTACTGTCCCTGGCATTGTAGCACCGATATGTTGTTCGTTTGTAACGTCAGCTTTTGGTCTCGATAAATGGCTAACTTCAATTGTCATATCTTGTATAGAAATTTCTCGTGGCTGGCCATTCAATTCAAAGTATATAATTCGGTTGCCATCATGAGTTGGCTCGCTAATAGATACCAATTTAATTATTAGAGTTTTCCCTACTTCAATTTCTACTTCGATCTCTTCTCCAAGCTTCATACCATATAAAAAAGTTGGTGTGTCGAGTACCGAAACATCTCCGAAATTCTTTTCTGTAGTGGTATATTCATCAAAAACTTTTGGATATAGCGTATACGCTAAGATCTCTTGACTCGTTACAGGACGTCCGAGTTTGTTAAATAATTCCTCTTTAACACCTTTGAAATCAATTGGCTCAAGTAATTCTCCAGGTCTTACAGTAATCGCTTGGCGGTCCTTTAATATTACTTCTTGTAGTTCTTTAGGGAATCCACCATATGGCTGACCAATATATCCTTCAAAAAACTCAATAACAGAGTCTGGAAAATCAATAGTTTTCCCTCTTGTGATCACTGTGGTTTCATCCAAATTATTTTGTACCATAAACAGCGCCATATCACCAACAATTTTTGATGAAGGTGTAACTTTGACTACATCACCAAAGAGTAAATTAACTCGAGAATACATTTCTTTTACTTCTTCCCAACGTTCTCCTAGCCCTACACCCTTTGCTTGTTGTTGGAGATTACTATATTGTCCTCCTGGCATCTCATGTACATAAATCTCTGTGTGTGGACTATTCATCCCACTTTCAAAATCTTGATAATATTTACGTACATCTTCCCAATAATATGATAGCTTTTCAAAAGCATGTATATCGCCTATTACTTCTCTGTTTCCACCTTTTAAAGCATAACTCAATGTGCTTGCGCTCGGCTGAGATGTCAACCCTGCCATCGCACCTAAAGCCGTATCTACTATATCTACACCAGCTTCTACAGCTTTTGCATACATATAAATTCCGTTTCCACTTGTATCATGTGTATGCAGATGAATCGGTAGATTTACTGTACTTTTTAACTCACTAATCAATCTATAAGCAGCTTCTGGTTTCAATAGCCCCGCCATGTCCTTAATAGCCAAAATATGCGCTCCAGCAGCTTCTAATTCTTTTGCCATATCTTTATAGTACTGAACTGTATACTTGGCACGTGAGTCATCTAAAATGTCTCCAGTGTAACATATAGCCGCCTCTGCTATCTTTCCAGATTCTCGAGTAGCATCAATTGCAACTTCCATCCCTTTAATCCAGTTAAGGCTATCAAAAATTCGGAATACATCTATACCCGCTTCTGCCGACTCACGAATGAACTCTCTTATGACATTATCCGGATAGTTTTTATACCCCACAGCATTTGCACCACGAAATAGCATTTGAAAAAGAACGTTTGGTATCATTTCTCGCATTTTTAATAAACGATCCCAAGGATTCTCTTTTAAAAAGCGGTAGGCTACATCAAAAGTGGCTCCTCCCCACATTTCAAAGGAGAACAAATTATGCATCCCATGGGATGATTCTGTCGCGATTCCAAACATATCGTATGACCGAACCCGGGTCGCTAGAAGTGACTGATGTGCATCCCTAAAAGTTGTGTCCGTTAGTAATACACCTTTTTGTTCCTTCACCCACTTGACTAAACCCTCAGGACCATGTTGGTCAAGAATTTGTTTTGTTCCAGATGGAGGTTGTACTGTTAAGTCAATCATTGGTTTTCTTGAAGCGCTAAAAATAGGTTTAGATTTTTCCTTTTCTACTCCAGGAAAACCATTAACTGTAATATTCCCTATATAATTTAACAACTTTGTTCCACGGTCTTTTCTATTAGGAAATAAAAATAACTCAGGGGTAGTATCTATAAAACTAGTATTAAATTTTCCAGAAAGAAAACTTGGGTGCTTAACCACATTTTCAAGGAAAGGAATATTAGTTTTAATCCCTCTTATTCTGAATTCCTGCAAATTTCTGTCCATTTTAGCTGCAGCTTCTTTAAAGGTCATACCCCATGTTGAAACTTTCACTAGCAATGAATCGTAGTATGGAGTAATGACAGCTCCTTGAAACCCATTTCCTGCATCCAATCGTACCCCAAATCCACCACCTGATCGATAAACCATAAGCTTTCCTGTATCAGGCATGAAGTTATTTAAAGGATCTTCTGTTGTTACTCGTGACTGAATTGCAAAACCAAAGAGTGGAATATTTTCTTGTTTTGGAATTCCCATTTCTTCACTGTTTAAAGCTAAACCATCCGCGATTTTGATTTGTGCATGCACAATATCTACACCTGTAATCATTTCTGTAATTGTATGCTCTACTTGTATACGAGGATTTACTTCAATAAAGTAAAAATCATTATCTGTGACTAAAAATTCAACAGTTCCTGCGTTAATGTACGACACATTCTTCATCAATTGAACTGCCGCTTGGCAAATTTTATCTCGTAATTCAGAATTCAAAGAATTGGATGGAGCAATTTCTACAACCTTTTGATGTCTCCTCTGAATGGAACAATCTCTCTCATAAAGGTGAATTAGATTACCATGAGAGTCTCCAAGGATTTGAACTTCTATATGTTTTGGTTGATAAATAAATCTCTCAACATAAACCTCATCAGATCCAAACGCTGCCTTAGCTTCCGATTTTGCACGTTCGTAAGCACTATCTAATTCATCTTCTGTTTGTACAACGCGCATACCACGCCCTCCGCCACCTAGAGACGCTTTAATCATAAGAGGATATCCATGTGTTCCTCCAAATGCACGAACCTCTTCTATGCTCTCTACTGGTCCATCGCTACCCGGAATTACAGGAATACCAGCCTTAACAGCTTGCTCACGCGCTTTAACTTTATCACCAAACATATCGAGATGCTCAGAGGTAGGTCCTATAAAAATAATACCTTCTTCCTCGCAGCGTCTTGCAAAGTCAACATTCTCTGAAAGAAATCCATACCCTGGATGAATTGCATCTGCATTACTTTTTTTCGCTATTCGGATAATATCTTCTATATCTAAATATGCGTCAATTGGTTTTTTCCCATCTCCAACTAAGTAAGATTCATCTGATTTAAATCGATGAAAAGAACCAATATCTTCTCTTGAATAAATAGCTACTGTACGAAGATTTAACTCTGTACAAGCTCGAAATATTCGAATCGCTATTTCCCCTCTGTTCGCGACTACTATCTTATTGATTTTTTTCATCACTACACCCCTTATCCCTTGGTTTTCTCATACTTTACAAACATTGAGACATTCATAAGTATCCCCATTGCTGCGGATAATAATATAATGGAGGTCCCACCGTAACTAATAAACGGTAGAGGTACTCCGGTAAGTGGGATTATACCCAACATGCCACCTAAGTTAACAAATGTTTGAAATCCTATAATACTACCTATTCCAGCGGCTATCATACGAGCCTGAGGATCTTTAGTAGTGATGGCAATCATAATTGCCTTAAATACAAGAAAAAATAGTCCAACTAAAACGATTAATACCCCTATTATCCCGAGTTCCTCGGCAATAATTGCCATTATAAAATCCGTATGTGGTTCCGGAAGATATCCAAATTTCTGATTTGAGTTTCCCAATCCTAAGCCCTTTAAGCCCCCTGAACCGATTGCAATATACCCATTTACAATTTGGTAGCCATAGCCTTGTTCATAATCGAAAGGGTTAAAGAAAGCTTCTAATCTACCTCGTCGATGTGGAGTCAATATAGTGTCCTTCATCAGGTATATCGCAACTAGACCTAATGTAATTACGATACCAATTAGACCAATAATTTTTGAAAATGACTTAAACTTTATTCCACTAGCAGCAATTACTGAAATTGCAACAAAGCTAATTATCATTGTATTTCCTACGTCTGTTTCCATCATGATTGATACAAATACAAAAAATAACACAATGAGTGGTGGACCAACAGATTCGTTTAGTTTATCTAATGTTCCATTTTCATATTTTTTTGTAAAAATCCCGGCAAAATATAAAACTAACACTATTTTCGCAACCTCTGATGGTTGAATATTACCAAAACCTAAATGAATCCAGCTTTGTGATCCGCTTTCCCCACCCGATCCAATAAAATGTACTAAAAATAAAAGCACAAACATCACTAGTAGCATTAACTGCATCATAACTTTATTTTTATAATGTTTATATGGGAAAAAGGCAGTTATAAAGAACACTGGAATACAGAGTAATAAGTTAATTTTTTGCTTATTAAAAAAATAGTCGGGTTCCCAACCATAATTAAGAACCGACCACCCGAAACTAGCACTATATATCATAACTAGTCCAAATAGGCACAGTAATAAGTAAACAAAAAATAACGGATAATCAAAGTTTTTTACATAGCGTTTAATATATGGAATCATTTTTAGAAAAACCTCTATTTCTGAATTAAATAATCTATTACATTAGCAAAACAAAGTAATCTATCTAGAAAAAAAACTCAAACAGTGTTTTTGTTTGAGTTTTATAATTATTTTTCTGTATGGATCTCGTGTAAAATTGATAACTCTTTTTCAAGTGAAGCAATTATTTCTCTTCCTTCACTTTTCTCTAAAAGTCCTAGCTTTACCGCAAAATCAATTTCACGTGACAAACCAAACATTTGAGTGTCCAGAACCTCTTCATAAAGAGGACATTGAGGCATTGTTAAGTTATCCATCTGCACCTTAATAAGTTGTGCAATCTTTTCCGCATCTTTCTTTAAAAGCTCTAATGCTTTATCTTGATACGAAATTTGTATATTAGTATCCATGAGGACGCCCCCATTATTATAATTTCTAATTATTTACCTCCCTAAAGTGTATCTTTTGAACAAGAAAAATGCAAGTGTTCTCTCATCTTCGATTTTACTATAATTAATTATTCTTTGAGACTTTCCAATTTAAAGGTATACTTATATAGATTAGATAGTCTAGAGGAGGCAATTGTTTTGGAACAAATTATTCCTATTAAAGGTGCAGTAAAATTTAATATTACTTTAGATCCTACCGTTTGGATTTTTGATGATCGAAGAATTGATTTGGATGATTTCTTTACTGGTAAGTATGAATATAAAGATGAGTTAGAGGAATATACAAAAGTCACTTCAGCTCATTGGTCTAGAGAAATCATTGAAGGCTCTACGAACCCACCAACATTAAAAACTGAAAAAAAATACGAGCGTACAAAAGTATTAACAAGTACTTTTGGTATAGAATTAAAGCAATTCATTTTAAATGCAGAACCTTTAAATGATGCTACTAAGCTTGTTGTGGAAACAACAGATGGTGAACATACATTTCCTTTAGAGGAATTAGACTCTCTTTTAGTGAAGTTTAGCCATAAAGGCAAACCGCTAAGTGAAGATGGTCCTGTTCATATTCTTAAAAAAGATGGATCAAATATCAATGACCCCGTCAATAATATTACAGCGTTTCGCATAGAATAGGAGGTAGCATTATGAAGGTACAGTGTGCCATTTGCGACCGAATTGACGAGCTTCCAACTGATTTGCCATTAGCAAAAAAATTAAGAAATCGTCCTATTCACACTTATATGTGTCCACCCTGCCATGAACGAATAGAAGAAAAAACACTCGCTCGATTAGCAACCGGTAAATTTATTTTTTATAAAACTTCCAAGCTTATCGAAAACGAATTTTAAAATAATAAATAGGTGTTTCATTTCAAATATTTTAGCATAGTTTTGTCATGCACACCTTATAAAAAAGAGCGGAGGGAAGTGATTTTATTACTCCCTCCGCTTCTTTTTCGTTAAACCCATGTTAGTGTTACTAGTTTAAAAGCTTAGTTATAACTTCGCACTAACATGCATATCCGAGATAATTTATTTTATCTAAAGGCATTCGTTCGAATGACTTTTTCAGTGTCCACGATGTAGGAACAACTAATGATCAACTCATCCTGCAGCTGCTCATGCATAGCGTGCAGAAAGTGCACTATAGTAATTCTTACATAGCTGAATACTCATTCTATTAAGCAATCTATATTAGGAAATTAAATAATAGAGCCATAAAAAAAGGGTGTTTCCAAAGTTATCTTTTGGAAACACCCTTAATATTATGAAGTCGAACTTTGTTTTTTCTCAAGACGTAAGCGAATCTTATAAATAATAAGGATTAAAGCTGCAACAATAAGACCTTCTACCACGGGAAGGAAGAAAGCTAAAAATGTCAGCATCAAACATCCGAGGAATAAAAACGCATAAATGACTATATTTTGTCCAAGACGTAATTTTTTTGCAAAGCCGAGTTTATAAACAAGGACAGATAGCAAGAAAATTACTAAAAATAATACATAACCCGCTATATCGTAGGTTGGCATTGCCTCGTATATATATCTTGCAATACTAGACATTCTACCAAATACGAATTGCTTTTCCTCCAAGGTTTTTCACCCTTTCAGTTCCTATTCCAGTTCTGCATTTTTCTTTTTCTTTGTTACACGTTCACGTTCATTTTTTTCTAGAATTTGTTTGCGTAGACGAATCGATTCAGGAGTTACTTCTAAATACTCATCATCACCTAAATACTCAATAGCTTCCTCAAGTGTTAAAATACGAGGTCTTTTAATAACATTAGTTTGGTCTTTGTTAGCTGAACGAATGTTAGTTTTTTGTTTCATTTTCGTAATATTAACAGTGATATCAGCATCACGAGTATTTTCCCCAACGATCATACCTTCATAAATCTCGGTACCTGGTTCAAGGAATAATGTACCGCGATCTTCCACTTGCATCATACCATAAGTTGTTGCTTTACCAGTTTCCATTGATACAAGAACACCCTGGTGACGTCCACCAACACGACCAGAAACTACTGGTTGATAGCTATCAAACGTATGGTTAATGATACCGAAACCTTTAGTTAAGGACATGAATTCTGTTGTATATCCAATTAATCCTCGAGCTGGCACCATGAAAATTAGACGAACTTGGCCATTACCATTGTTGACCATGTCAATCATTTCACCTTTACGTGTACCCATCGATTCGATAATTGAACCTACAGCATCTTCTGGCACATCAATTTGTACTCTTTCGATTGGCTCGCATTTTTTACCATCAATTTCACGAATAATAACTTTTGGTTTAGAAACCTGTAACTCATAACCTTCACGACGCATGTTTTCGATTAAAATCGACAAATGAAGCTCTCCACGACCAGAAACAGTCCATGCATCTGGAGATTCTGTATCTTCAACACGTAGTGAAACATCAGTTTCTAATTGAGAACGTAGACGCTCTTCAATTTTACGTGAAGTAACCCATTTACCTTCGCGTCCAGCAAAAGGTGAGTTATTTACTAGGAATGTCATTTGTAGAGTTGGCTCATCAATACGTAACGGAGTTAACGCATCAGGATGATCTGTAGGACAAACTGTTTCACCAACATTGATTTGTTCCATACCTGACACCGCGATCAAATCTCCAGCTTTAGCCGATTGAATTTCTTCACGTTTTAAACCGAAGAAACCGAATAGTTTTGTAACACGATAGTTTTTAACTGAACCATCTAATTTCATTAATGAAACTTGTTGCCCAACTTCGATTGTTCCACGGAATACACGACCAATACCGATACGCCCAACATAGTCATTGTAGTCCAGTAAAGCTACTTGGAATTGTAATGGCTCTTCTGAGTTGTCAATTGGTGCTGGGATTGCTGATACAATCATTTCGAAAAGAGATTTCATATCTTCTTCTTGTTTAGAAGGGTCATCATTTAAAGAAGCAGTACCGTTTACACCTGAAGCATAAACAACTGGGAATTCTAGTTGATCTTCATCTGCACCTAATTCTATGAACAATTCTAGAACTTCATCTACTACTTCTAGTGGACGAGCTGAATCTTTATCTACTTTGTTTACTACTACGATTGGTGTTAGTTTTTGTTCTAACGCTTTTTTCAATACAAAACGCGTTTGAGGCATACAACCTTCATATGCATCGACAACTAGTAAAACACCATCTACCATTTTCAAAATACGTTCTACTTCGCCACCGAAGTCAGCATGTCCAGGTGTATCAAGGATGTTAATACGTGTCCCATTGTAATTGACAGCCGTATTTTTTGCTAAAATTGTAATACCGCGTTCACGCTCTATATCATTTGAGTCCATGGCTCTCTCATCAACATGTTCATTTGAACGAAAAGTACCTGATTGTTTTAATAATTGGTCGACTAATGTCGTTTTCCCATGGTCAACGTGTGCTATAATTGCAATGTTTCTTAAATCTTGACGTGTATTTGTCATATTTCCACTCCATATTCTTTTTTCGAGTCCATAACTGTGTTATTATATCACAAGTGAAACTAAAGTAATATTATTTTTTATCATTTGTTTTGGAGGTGATTATTTTGAACAACATTAAATGGGTTTTTGTTCTCTTTTCTATTGGCGCAATATTGTCTATGGCTTTTGTTGGAATTTCAATCGCCCTAAGAAACATTCCTTTAATTATACTTGGACTAGTTCTACTTTGTGTAATCATGGGATATGGCTTTAAAACTAAGAAAAAAATGAGAGATGAAGGTTTACTATAATATCTCGTCGACAAGAATTTTTTCTTGCCGACGATTTTATTTTAATTTTATATAATTTGTTACTAATTCTTTATGCAGACCTGGCTTTGCAACTAAAAAAGTATTTTGTGTCAATAAATTTATTGGTTTATCCTCCAAGTTCGTTACGATAGCCCCCACCTCTTTTGCAACGACCATTCCACCTGCAATATCCCATGGAGAAAGGCGCATTGACATATAGGCATCCAGTTTTCCAGTTACAACATAGGCAATTTCAATTGCAGCTGAACCGTAAGATCTAGTTCCCCGAACTGTTTGTACCAGCTCAATCATCCCTTCATGTTCAATGTATTTATTAGGAACTACCCAACTAGCATTAATTCCAATAATGGATTGTTCAATTCTTGCTTGCTCAACATTTGGTATTCGTAAATCATTAAAATATGCTCCCTCTCCAAGTGAAGCCGATATCAAATCATCTTCCATCACATTACAAATATAGCCAAGAATCCCTACCCCATCTTTATATATACCTAGTGAAATAGCAAAGTTCTTTTTTTGATGGATAAAGTTCATTGTTCCATCTATTGGATCTAACATCCAAACATAGCCATTTAAGTCTTGAATATTATCACCAAATCCTTCTTCACCAAAAATTCGATGATCTGGAAAATCCCTTTTTATATGGCCAATAAAAAATTGTTCCGTTTCTTTATCGATATTTGTAACCAAATCATTTGCTTCGGATTTTGTTTCAATAATGAGTTCAGTATTAAAAGATGCTTTTATTCTTCCCGCCGCTTCTTTAATAAGCGATTTTGCATACTTATCTAGCTTATGTATATCCACTGCTACCACCCTTTCTTACCATCTGCTATTAAGTATAAAGAAAAAAACACCGGCTGTCTTTTAATTAGCAGGTGTTTTTATCTGGTATCCGAAATTAAATCATCAGCTGAGCGCATTAAGTTCTCCTAACTGTTGATGTATTTCGTTAAGTCTTTCCTTTGACTTATTAATGTCTTCTTCACTATTGTTTGTCATGGCATCAAATAGAGTAGCTAATTCATAATCCAATTCCAATTTTAATGTTTGAATTTTTTCTTTTTCCATGTCATTTTTACGAATAATGTGAACAACCTGCCTCATAACTAACACCCCTTCTCTTTTAAGTTGTTTCGTAATATCCGGAACATTTTTTAATAATTTATGCTGGCAATAAATTATTGGCAACTTTAAAATCCTACTTACAAGATTTTTACCCATATTTGCTATAAAATAAACATAGGAATTGAAAGGAGTTAAAAAATGAGTAAACATTTTTGGGAAAACAAAGATTTTAATGTATTTCAAATAGATGGGTTAGAAAAAAGAATGGAAGCTCTCATCTCAAATATTAGACCAAAGTTTGATGTATTAGGTGAACGTTATAGCCTATATTTCTCGGGTGTTCTTGGTGATGAATTTTTTGCTCATGTTGCAAAACATGCAAGGCGATCAGTTAATCCTCCAAAAGACAGTTGGGTAGCATTTTCTCCTTACAAACGAGGATATAAAGCATTGCCTCATTTTCAG
The DNA here is from genome assembly GCF_037104765.1 of Psychrobacillus mangrovi. Classification (NCBI taxonomy): domain Bacteria; kingdom Bacillati; phylum Bacillota; class Bacilli; order Caryophanales; family Bacillaceae; genus Psychrobacillus; species Psychrobacillus mangrovi. The sequence goes on from NZ_JBAWSY010000016.1 coordinate 67,977, forward strand.
ATAGGACTTTGGGAAAACCATTTATTTATTATTTTAGCTGTTATTTATGAAGCACCAGAAAAAGCGGCAATCGCTGAACGGTTATTAAAGAAAAAAACAATATTCAATAAACTTCCTAAGGATTTTATTGTATCGGGTGATCATATGAAACCAGAGGCAATACCTTTAAAAGAAGCCAAGAAATTAGAACTTGAGAACTTGTTGACTCGCCTTCGAGATGTAAAAAAAGGAGAGTTTCTAGTGGGTAGACATATCCCTAGGGAAGAAGCAGTTAAATTAACTGAAGATGAATTTTTACGTTTAGTGGAAGATACTTTTGATCAGCTTTTACCTGTCTATAAAGCTATGACAAATATGAAAGTGGCAGTACCCAGTCGGTAATTTGATAAACAAGCCCTATTTTTGATTAAGGGCTTGTTTTTTTAACGGTACTGAGAAAATATATCTAGCTTATTTTCAATAAAAAACTATTTAGTAAGCAACTATATAGACAAAGTAAATAGATATTGATATCTAACCTATAATAATGGCACCATCATCTTTTTCTTTCATTTGTTTAATGATGGGATAACTTGCATATCCGCTTTCTTTTTCAAAATCACGAAAATACGTTTTTTCTTCTGCAATAGAAGGAACAATTTCTTTAAACCGACGATATTTTTTTAATAATTCTTCTCGTTTTATACCGTTTTCATATGCTTTCTCAATTGCCTCAAAAAACTGTACGACATCTACTATTTCTTCCGTCGACCAGTCAAGGGAGAATGGATATGTATATTCCATTTCCTCAGCCTCCTATAATGACCATTTTTTTCTTATTGTTGTAGCCTCTGAAACCATTTGTTCTACTAATTCTTGTACAGAAGGAATGTTATTTATCAAGCCAATCCCTTGGCCGGCCCATCCAAAACCTTTTTCAGCGTTACCTTCATAAATGAATTGTTTGTTTGCCTCTCCGCTAATATAGTCCTTTAAAGCATCATATGTCGGATTTTCCTTTTCAATACTCAGTATTGTTTCGGTCCAATTATTTTTAAGCGCTCTTGCAGGAGCTCCAATCGAACGTTTAATAACTACAGTATCTGTTTCTCCGCTTTCTAATATGGCATTTTTATACGCAGGAGATGCATGAACGCATTCTTTTGTTGCAATGAAACGAGTGCCCATTTCAATGCCCTCAGCTCCTAACGAATGAGCAGCCATCCATCCTCTACCATCAGCAATTCCACCAGATGCTATTACTGGAATTGATACTGCGTCTACCACTTGTGGAATCAATACCATGGAACCTATGTCATCTCTTCCAAGATGTCCTCCACCTTCTTGGCCGACAACCATTACTGCATCAGCACCAAGCTGCTCCGCTTTTTGGGCTTGTCTTTTTGCAGCTACTAATACTAGTTTCTTTATGGATGTATTTTCTAACTTTTCCAATATGGGTGCCGGATTTCCACCAGTCATAGTAATAACAGGAACATTTTCATCAATGGCCACTTGCAGCATATGTTCGTATGGTCGCCCAGTTTGACCTATAGCAAAATTTACACCGAAAGGCTTATCTGTTAACTCTCTAACTTGTTGTATTTCTTTTTTTAATTCCTCTGGAGTTTTTAAACTCATTGCAGTTACTTGACCAAGTCCCCCTGCATTTGAAACCGCAGCACATAGGTCCGAATATGCTAAGTAAGCAAGTCCTCCTTGAATTATGGGGTATTCTATTCCTAATAGGTCTGTTACTTTTGTTTGAAAATTCATCTTATTCCCTCCCTTTCCTCTAAGTGTAAAAGAATTGAACAGTTGAATCAATTCACAAATATTTTTATAGTAATAGAATGGACGAAGTGCTATAATTCATTTGTTTTAAAAAAAGTGGACGATGCTGTTAAGCTATGACAAAATCTGTAGTAGTTGGTGTCTTAAACTAGACAATAAAAATAATATTTGAGGTGGTATGAGCGTTGTCACAATTAGAAACTCCTTTGTTCGATGCATTGTTGAAGCATCGTAACCGTCATCCTATTCAGTTTCATATTCCTGGGCATAAAAAAGGGAAAGGGATGGATCCTGCATTTCGAGAGTTTGTTGGAGATAATGTACTTTCCATTGATTTAATCAATATTGCTCCTTTAGATGATTTACATTCCCCTAAAGGTGCTATTAAAAAAGCACAACAATTGGCTGCAGAAGCTTTTGGAGCAGATCAAACATTTTTCTCTGTCCAAGGTACTAGCGGAGCCATTATGACAATGATTCTTACTATTTGTGGTCCTGGAGATAAGTTGCTAGTCCCACGAAATGTTCATAAATCTATTATGTCAGCAATCGTTTTTGCAGGAGCAATCCCCATTTTTATACATCCAGAAGTTGATAAAGAGTTAGGAATTTCTCATGGTATTTCTGCTGAATCTGTTGAAAAAGCTTTACAAGAACATCCAGATGCAAAAGGGTTACTTGTGATCAACCCAACTTATTTTGGATTTGCTGCCGACTTAAAAAAAATTGTAGATATAACACATAAACATGGAATTCCTGTAGTAGTGGACGAGGCACATGGTGTGCATATCCATTTTCATCCACACTTACCAGTTTCAGCTATGCAGGCAGGAGCGGATATGGCTGCGACATCAGTTCACAAATTGGGCGGTTCGATGACACAAAGCTCCGTGTTAAACGTAAGAGAAGGATTAGTTTCAGCTAAACGCGTACAATCTATTATTTCCATGCTTACGACAACTTCTACTTCCTATCCACTTCTTGCGTCTTTAGACACTGCTAGACGCCAATTAGCGATCCACGGGGAAGATTTAATAGGAGAAGTCATTAGACTTGCTAAAGATACACGTAAGCGGATTAATGCAATATCACATTTATATTGTGCAGGTGAAGAAAAATTACAAACTTCTGCTACATTTGATATGGATCCAACTAAATTATTGATCAGTGTGAAAAACTTAGGGATTACAGGTTATGCGGCAGAATCTTGGTTAAGAGAAAATGCAAATATTGAAGTAGAACTTTCAGATTTATATAATATTCTATGCTTGTTTACAATTGGAGATACGAAAAAAGAAGCAAATATCCTAATAAATGCGCTCATTAGAATGGTAGCTGCTTTTGAATCAGAGGCAGTTATTATAGAGCCATCCGTTACTTTACCAGATATTCCAGGACTAGCGATGTCCCCTCGCGATGCTTTCTACGCTAAAACGGAATCCATCCCTTTAGTTAAAGCGAGCGGGCGCATTTCTGCAGAGTTCGTAATGGTTTATCCACCTGGAATTCCTATATTTATTCCCGGGGAAATAATTACACAAGGAAATATAGATTATATTCAAATGAATATAGAAGCAGGGCTACCTGTACAAGGTCCCGAAGATGATACGTTAGAAATGATTCATGTGATTAAAGAACAACAAGCAATTAAATAAAACAAAAACAAAGAAAGTCTTGCCAACGAGATCTTAATGCTCAGGCAAGACTGTTTTATTATATGAGTAAAGCAAAAAGTGGACATATAAAAGCTCCTAATACTGCACTTAGCGTCATCGATACCGAACCCATTGACAATACCTGCTCTCCATATTCTGAAAGTTTAGCTACTCCAATTCCATGTGAAGCACTGCCTATTGAGACCCCTCTACTAATCGCCTTTTCTATATGACAAATTTTAAAGATAAAAGGTCCTAACAACGAACCTGTTAAGCCTGCAACTAATACGAATACTGCTGTCAAAGCAGGATTTCCATCTATCGATTGACTTATTTGCATAGCTACAGGTGTTGTAATAGACTTCGATAGCAATGAAAGTATTAACTCATCATCTAATCTTAATAATTTTGCAAATAATATTATACTGATAAGTCCTGAAAACATGGCCACAACAATACTCGTAATAATAGGGAATTTATATTTTTTTATAATTCCTCTTTGCATATATAGTGGATATGCAAGGCTTACTATAGCAGGACCTAGCATCTCATCAATCCACTTGGCTCCACTCATATATAAATCATAAGGAATAGAAAACGAGCTTAATAGAATAATTATAATAATCGTAGTTGTTAGCATTGGAGAAAAAAATGGCGATGGAAAACGCTTATACAACAATGCCATAAAGTAGTAGATTAGTATAGTACCCAAAATAATAGATATTATATCCATTTATCCTTCCTCCTTTAACGCAACCTTGTTTTCCAAGTATTGACCTACTCTTCCTGAAATGATTATCGTAAAAATAGTACTTATAATAACTGATAATATAAGCAATAAACCATGGAAAGATAAAAGTTCAGGATAGTTCATTACTCCAACTGTGGCTGGTACAAAAAATAAGGTCAATACACTGAGCAAAAAACCAGCTCCATCTTTTATCAAGGAAACTGGTATTAGTTTGAAATATAAACCTAAAAACAGTAAAATCAAACCTACTATACTACCAGGAAATTTAATATGCAGTCCTTCTACTAGGAGGGTTCCTAAAAATGAAAACATATATAAGATTAAAATTTGAAAAATAACTCGCAAGTAATTATAAATAGATGTCACTCTAAAACTCCTAACAATTTGTAATATGCAATATTTTACCCCTTTACCTTCCATAGGTCTATTAAATTCAAAAAACATTTGGGCTAAAATATGAATCACCCAAATGTTTTTTCATAACTATTCAATTCCTTTTATAGTATATGGATCGATAAAGTCATAACCTTTTGCTCGAAAACCTTCCACAATACCAGTTAAGGCTTCAGCAGTCCATTGACGATCATGCATTAAAAGATTGGCACCATCAGTTAAATATTCTGTATTTAACATTATATCTGTGAGACTAGCCGCATCCATATATTGTTTTTCCCAATCATAGCCGTACGTCCAGTTCATAAGTAGCATACCTTCACTTTGGACCAAGCTTCTACTGTAATCAGTATTGACTCCAAATGGAGCTCTGAAAAATTTTGGTTTCTCACCAGTCACTGCTTCAACAGTCTCATTTACTCGAATTATTTCTACTCTTTGTTCTTCTTCTGAACTGTCCTTTAAATTTACATGTGTCTGTGTATGATTACCAATAGAAAAGCCCATATCATAAATCGCTTTTAGATTAGCTTTTTCTTCATCTGTGTCAATAAAATGTCCATTAACAAAAAAGATAGCTGGTGCATTAAGTTCTTTTAATGTTGTTGCCATTTCTAGTGCATTTTTATCAGGTGCATCATCAATTGTTAATAACACAGCCTTTGGATTAGCAGCTCCGATAGGTTTTAGTGTCCAGTTTGCTTCGTTTAATTCATAAAGTATTTCCGGTACTTCTTCTACAGTTTCCTCTACTTTTTCTTCCGTTTCTTCTACTTCTTCTTCCGTTTCTTCTGCAGTTTCTACATCAGCTACTTCAATCTTTTCTTCACTTTCACTTTTAGTTGTTGGTTCTTCTTTCTCTGGACCACAAGCTGAAAGTACAAGCATCAATGCTGCCAGTATTACCCATTTTGTTAGTTTCAATTTGATCACCCTGCCCTTTCATATGTATTTTAACACTAAAAAAAGGATGTAGTGTAGAGTATTTCCACACAACATCCTTTAATTTGATTAGCTATTTAAACCTTTTTTTCTTCTAAATTTTGCAAAAAACTCATACACCATAGGTACGAAAATTAGTGTAAGTAGAGTAGAACTTGTTAAACCACCTATAACTGTAACTCCAAGTCCTTTCGAGATAAGTCCGCTTCCCTCTGCTCCAATAGCAAGTGGTATTAATGCTCCTATTGTTGCAAGGGCAGTCATTAAAATAGGTCGAAGTCTTGTTGCTCCAGCTTCTAAAATAGCTTCTCGTGTTGTATGCCCTTCTCTTTCTTTATGAATAACACGGTCTATTAATACAATCGCATTAGTTACAACAATTCCTATTAACATTAGTAAGCCCAACATAGCAGATACACTCAATGTCTCACCTGCAATCGCTAATCCTACTAATGCCCCAATAGCCGTGAATGGCAGAGAGAAAAGAATTGCAAATGGAGCAAGTCCCCCACCAAATGTTATTACTAAGATTAAATACACAATTGCAATTGCTGCAAGCATTGCCAATCCTAACTGAGTGAATGCTTCTTCGATATCTGCTGTAACACCAGAAGTATTAATTTCAATTCCAGCAGGTACATCCAACTTATCAATCTCTGTTTGTATATCTTGTGATGTTTTTGCTACATCTTTGGCAGTTAAGGTACCTGTAACGCTAGCGAAGATTTTACCTTCTCGTCTATTAACAGTATCTGAACTAGTACCTTCTTCCACTTTTACTAGTTCAGAGATAGAGACCTCTGTACCAATAGGTGTTGCTACGGTTTGGTCCAATAAATCTTCTACAGATGTTTGGTTTTCCTTTTGTTTATCAATATAAACATCAACTGTTTGATCATCTTTTGTAATGGTTGTTAGCACTTCACGTTGGACATTTGGATTTAACTTCATACCAATTTGTGCTGTTGTTAAACCATATTCGGTTAACTTCTCTTTATCTACTACAAAAGTATATTCTGTATAGGATTTTGATAAACTAGTATCGACATCTTTTAAGTCTTTATTATCTTCCATTATCGCTGCTATGTTTTCTACTATTGGTTCAATATCTTCTTTTTCTTTACCATACACATAATAACTTATTGCATTACTAGATCCACTTGTAGTGAAGTCTTGTGATTTCCATTCTCCTTTTACATCAAATGCTTGAATATCTTTCATTACATCTTCTTTTACTTTTGCAAATTCTTCCGTTTCAGAATCAAATGTAACAAACATCAATGCGCCATTAGTTGCTCCAGGTGCCATTGGATTCGCTCCACCTATGGACACTTGCACAATGTCTACTTGTTCTTTTTCTAAGAAGTATTCCTCTACCTGCTCTACACTTGAACTTATATTATCAGCAGCTTCTCCAGCATCTGGAGTATAAGTAACATACATCATTTTTTGTTCTTCCTCAGGTAAGAAGCTTACTCCTACAACAGGAATTAAAAATAAACTAGCTACCAGTAGAACCACCGCTCCAATGGACGTTATTACCTTGTGATTTAACGACCAATTCAATGCCTTTTTATAACCTGTTGCAAGTTTACCACGCGATTCCTTATGAGCTACAGGTCCTTTTTCCATGTTCTTTTTAAATAAGGTATGTGAAAGCATTGGTACAATTGTAATTGCTACTATTAAGGAAGCTAGTAATGCAAATACCATCGTTAATGCAAATGGTAAAAATAATTCTCCAACCATTCCGCTAACTAAACCTAAAGGCAAGAATACTGCAATCGTTACTAAAGTTGAAGACATAATCGGTAAAAACATTTCTTTAGTCGCTTCTCGAATTAAATCTTTTCCTTTCAACTTTTCATTAGATAAATTCATTCGTCTGTAAATATTTTCTACTACTACAATAGAGTCATCAATTACGCGTGCAATAGCAACGGTCATCGCGCCAAGCGTCATCATGTTTAATGTTATTTCCATCTGGTATAACAAAATAAACGCTATTAATATTGATAATGGTATAGAAATGATAGAGATGATTGTCGACTTAAAGTTACGCAAAAATAACAATATAATTATTACAGCAAATAATGCTCCAAATAGAGCTTTGCTTACCATTGTTTCAACAGACGCTTCAATCGGCTCTCCTTGATCCAATGTGACTTGCACATCTAAACCATCAAAATCTTTCTTAAACTCAGGAATCATATCTTTTACAGCGTTGGCAACATCAACTGTATTTGCTTCTTGTGCTTTTACAATCTGAATAGCAATCGCTTCTTGTCCATTTGTACGAGATATAGATTCTGCTTTACCAATAAATTCAATTTTAGCAACTTCTTTTAATGTGACAGAATACATTCCACTTGGGCTAACTACAGGAATTTTCATATTTTCTAAGTCTTCTAATGTAGCAACTTTTCCATCTACTACAACTGATTGTTCTTCTTCTTCAAATTGAAATAATCCTAATGGCATCGTTAAATTAGTACCCTGAACAATGCCTTTAACAGTTGCTTCATCTAATCCAAGTTGTGTTAATTTTGCTTGGTCAAAAACTAAACTTACTTCCTCCACTTGTTGTCCTGAAACTGCTGCAGAGGATACCCCTTCAATTCCTTCTATTTGAGGAACAATAATATTTTCCACATCATCTGTTAATGCTTCTAAATCTTTCTCACTATTGGAAACACTTAAAGCTATAATCGGAAATGCGTTTAAACTAATTCTGGCAACCGAAGTATCTTGAACATTCTCCGGTTTTTTTACATTGTTTAGTGCTTCTTTCACTTCTGCTTCTGCTTCTTTCATATCAACGCCAAATGCATATTCTATTTGAAGTGAAGATGCATTTTGATAGGAAGTAGAGCTTACTGTTTTCACTCCCGATAAATTACTAACCGCTTTTTCAAATGGCTCTGAGACATCTTTTGCAACCTGCTCAGGAGTTGCTCCTGGATATATCGTTGTTGCTGTAATTACAGGTATCGTAATATCTGGTATAGTTTCTAGTTTCATTTGTGTTCCAGCATAAATACCAGTGCCGGTAATAATAAGCGTTAAAAGCCATACAGCCAGCTTATTTTTCATTACAAAATTAATTATTGAATTCATTACTTTCCCCCGTATAGATATATTTTGACCAGTCAGTCATATTCCTTTATAATAGTAATTGACCAGTCGGTCATTCGTCAACTATTAAGGAAGTAGGGGTTCATTTGCCTGACAAAAAAATATTAATAATTGAAAGAGCAGTAGAGCTATTTGCTAAAAATGGTTTTGAATCTACTTCTGTACAAGAAATTACAAGTGCATGTGGTATTTCAAAAGGCGCTTTCTATTTACACTTTAAATCAAAAGAAAGTTTACTTTTTAGCATTTTTGAAATGTTTATAGATCGAGCAATTAAAAAAATTTCTAACGTTTTTGAATTGGAGATTGCACCGAAAGATAAACTAGAACTTTTTTTATGTATACAATTTGAAGAAATTGATCAATACTCAGACTTCATATTAATGTTATTAAGAGAACAAACAAAACCCGATGATAGAGAATTGTTTGTCCTTATGCAGAAGATGGATCAGCATCTTAACAACGCATTGAAGACTTTGTTGGTAGAAGCTTATGGAGAAGACATAAATAAGCACGTTGCCGATATGACTGTCATTATAAAAGGAATAATTAAGGGCTACATTGAATTAATTGTTTTATCTAGTCAAAAATTTGATTTTAAAAAATTGGCCAACTTTCTTTTACCTAGAATCGATTCCATAGTATTAGGGTTAACAACCCCTTATTTAGAAGAAGATTCATTACTAACAATATGCTATAAAAAAACTACATGAGGGCTTGCCCAATAAGTCCTAAATTAAAGCAGATAGAGAAAAACGACTCATTTTTCTCCATCTGCTTTTGTGTTTCCATCTAATAATGTTGATTGAGTGAAGTGAAAGGCGGCGACTCCTGCGGGAAAGCGAGGAGAGAACTGAAAAACTCTTCAAGGTATCTTCTAGCGAGCATGTGAACGACATTTCGTTTACATGCTCGCTTTTTGTCTGGGACTCGTTGATTTCCGTTACAGGCGGACGCTTTCTTACCTCCAGTCAAGTCTTTTTTTAGGCTTGATTATTAAATTATTGGTTTGATTTGGGAGGGGTACCACTCCCAAATCAAATTTATGCATGCCGAAAAGCCCTAACGAAATTT
>NZ_JBAWSY010000017.1:0-71783 GCF_037104765.1 Psychrobacillus mangrovi
CTCTGCTTTAGAACGTTACTTAGAAGTACACACTGTAATATAAATTGAAACGCCGTATACGAGAACCGTACGTACGGTGTTGTGAGAGGGGCGAAAATAAGTTAACTTATTCTCCCTCTACTCGATTTAGAAAAGCGCAAGCGTCATTTAAAAGGAATACAGTTTAAGTTTGCGACATCGTGTTGAAACGATTGTATTATTCACTTCCTGTGGGCCTCCGATAGGCAAATGAAGCAAAAGGTGCCGAATGAGGCCGCAATTTTTTCCACGAGCATAGTGTCTTAGTAAATAATATCATCAGGACATAATCTCCTCATCTTTAGCCAAGCTAATAAAAAGATACGAGGAAGGTGATGACATGCATTACGATTATAATGCTGGTGATATCGTTTATATATTTTACCGAAATCCACATATACAGGACGTAGCGAATATACAAGAAGCGGCTGTTGTAAACAACCCGGAAAACCCGGAAGAATTAGCGCTTTTTCTTTATGAAACATATTACCCTTTAACTACTGAGATGGCCATTTATGCAAATGAAACAGATGCTGAACAAGCGTATCGTCAGTACTTTCATTAAAAGGGAGATAACAAATGAGAAAACCATTTACACCTCAGCTAGTATATTTTGAACCGAATGCATTGGAATATCCACTTGGCAAAGAACTAAAAGAAAAATTTGAATTGCTGGGGACCGAAATTCGTTATACGACTTCCCATAATCAGGTTCGAAATCTACCGGGCGACAATGATTTTCAAAGATATCGTGTTGCAAAGTCTACCCTTGTAGTGGGAATTCGGAAAACATTGAAGTTTGATACGTCAAAACCATCTGCTGAATATGCTATTCCTTTTGCTACAGGGTGCATGGGGCATTGCCATTATTGTTATTTACAAACAACGATGGGAAGTAAGCCATATATCCGTACATACGTGAATGTGGATGAGATATTGGAAGCAGCAGATCGTTATATAGAGGAACGTGCGCCTGAAATTACGAGATTTGAAGCATCTTGTACTTCAGATATTGTAGGAATTGATCACTTAACACACACATTGAAAAGAGCCATCGAACATTTTGGCCAGTCTGAATTGGGACGATTGCGATTTGTGACGAAATTCCATCATGTTGACCATTTACTTGATGCCAAACATAATGGAAAGACCAGATTTCGATTCAGTGTGAATGCTGATTATGTCATTAAAAACTTTGAGCCCGGTACTTCTCCTTTAGCTAAGCGTATAGAAGCGGCAGGGAAAGTAGCAAGGGCGGGTTATCCACTTGGTTTTATCGTAGCACCTATTTATCTGCATGAAGGGTGGGAGGAAGGATATTATCATATGTTTGAGCGGCTAGATGCTGAATTGCCACTTGATGCACGAGATAATATCACGTTTGAATTCATTCAACATCGCTTTACAAAGCCGGCTAAAAAGGTAATTGAGAAGAACTATCCAATGACTAAGCTAGAATTGGATGAATCCGCAAGAAGATATAAATGGGGTAAATACGGGATAGGTAAATACATCTATCAAAAAGAGGAAGAAGAAGATATTAAAGAACATTTATATGGCTATATGGAAAAATTCTTCCCAAATGCTAAATTTGAATATTTTACTTAAGATAATGAATTTGGAAAAAATCCATTATTAATAAGTGTCTCTTAGAGTTCACAATTCGGGAATGAAAAATTTTTATACATTAATAGAATATTCTTTATTCAGTTTCTAAACACGACACTTGGATTCGGGACTTGCCAGCGCGAATGCCTATTAGATTGTGTTATATTCATTCATCGCAACTTATGCATGAGTTTCCACAGGAAGAGAAGCACTACTTATGTAACATACCCAATAAAAAAAGAAGCACATTAACCATCTATTCAGGTTGATGTGCTTTTAATTTAACTTTTTCCATTTAACCTTTTTTCATTATAAAACTCAGATGTCTTCCGCTTTGTTTGTCTTGACGATACGAGAAGCCATCTGGGTTTGAAAATGTACAGGTTGGATCAATCGAAATTCGTTCAGCCGGGATGCCTGCTATCACACATTGCTTTTTCACTGTTAGTTGATTGTCTATGTGATACTTGTGGGTTTGGTCATTGTAATAGATGAAATCATCGGCATAGCCAAGGTTCTTAAATTTTATATATACATCTTCATCGACTTCAAATTTTTCTTGGCTAAGTGCTGCACCAATTTGAACATGGAAATCACTTGGATTTGAATGTTCTGCTTTAATTAAGTGTTGGAATAACATCAAGGTAATTTCTTTGACGGTACCTTGCCAACCGGAATGTACAACGCCAATAAGTCCATTCATTTCATTATAAAAAATCACCGGCACACAATCGGCAGTAAAGCTGCATAGTAACAAATTTGGCTCATATGTATACAGAGCGTCTGTATCTGCAATGGCAGTATCTGATCGATCAGCACCACGTCCTCTGTCTTCAAGTGTGACCCGATGGAAATTAGAGCTATGTGTTTGATTGGCACATACGAAATCATCTAGTTCACAATGTAAAGAAGCGGCTAATCTTCTTCGATTGACTAATATATTTTCAGGTTTTTCACATGAATGAAGTGCCATGTTGTTGTTTTCAAGTTCAGCTTCATCTTTTAAAGTCATGCCTGCAAGGATCTTATCATTGTTTAAGTATATGTTTGCTTTCATCTCATCACCTAGTTTTAATATATATGAATGTATTGCTGATGTATAGGCAGTGGTTATAATTGAACTTTTTCAATATAATTTAATGCCTTTTGAATTATGAGTAATAATAAAGCCTGGCAAATTAACAAACGATGAAGGAAATGAGATAGAGAAGCATCCATTTCAGATTTTTAGACCCCATGGGCAGAGAGAAACTCTTTTGCTCTTGGGTTTTATTCATTTATAGAGGATTTGCAGCCTTGAATTTTATTGTGTGAGTAAAATGATGTATCTTTAAGAAGAGCGAAAATATATGAGTTAATAGGTGAATTAAATGCTATCTACAAGCAAACTCTTTTTAAAAAAATTTAATAGAAATGAAATAATTATAGTAATTTTTACAGCAATACTGACGACGATTGCCAGTGAAATTAAGGTAGTGCCTTTTGAGGAAGAAGCTTTTCGTTTTGGACTGGGCAGTGTTACTTTTTTTCTGCTTATTTTAATTTGGACCCCGGTGTCCTATTTACGTACTGGTTTGGTTACTGGCATAACCGTCGTTTGTTTTCGTGTGCTGGAAGAATCGATGCTTGATGGAGTTCAAGTGGTAATTAGCTTGAAAAATCACTTTCCTGCATTTTTCTTTTACTTCATATTTACGATGGTCTTAGACTTGGTCAAGATAGAAAAGTATAAAACTTCGCCTCTCATTTTAGGAGCATGGGCAACCTTGCTAGAAGTGATAGGAAACGTATCGGAGCATGTTTTAAGACATGGTTTATTGCACCAAGACTTATTAAGTTTCAGGGATTTCATGTTAATAAGTGGAGTAGCGTTATTTCGTAGTTATTTTGTTGTAGGATTATATAGTGCTATTACAGTTTCGGAGCAAAAAAAGCAGGTGCAAGAAATGCTTGGTGTAGGTTCAGAACTATATGCAGAAACCCTTTATTTACAAAAATCCTTAAATCATTTAGAGCAAATAACAGCCTCTACCCATGATCTATATAGACAATTAAAAAAGAGAGAATTACATGAGCTTAGTATTCAAGCACTTCATATTACACAAGAAATTCATGAGGTTAAAAAAGATTCCCAGAGGATTTTATCTGGGCTGACTAAAATAACGAAAGAAAACAAAGAAGCACCTCTTTTTCTTTCGGATGTGATGAACTTTGTAATAACTGCTAATGAAAAATACAGTGAACTATTAAAAAAGAAGATTTCTTTTCATCTATCCATGTCTATTGATTTCGAAACAGATCAGCAAATCCCTCTATTGGCCGTGTTAAATAATCTGACTGCCAATGCTGTCGAAGCGATTGTAGGTACGGGTGACATTACGGTTACAATATTTGAAGAATCTAAATTCACTTGTTTTGTTATGAATGATACAGGTAAGGGTATTCTGAAAGAGGACGAGTCCATTATTTTCGAACCTGGATATACGACAAAGTATAACGAGCAGGGGGTTGCGGCTACCGGTATTGGCCTGTCTCATGTAAAGGAGATTATTCAACAGTTGAATGGAACCATTCAATTAGAAACAACTCCAATGGGAACCGTTTTTCGAATTCATATCCCTACGGAAAACATACGAAAGCGAGTGGAATAAAACTGCGTTATTTTATTGTAGATGATGATAAAGCTAGTAGAACTATGCTAAAAAATATAATAACTGAACGGGAGCTTGGCGTTGTTATAGGTGAGGCAGATAGTGGAGCTAATAGCCTCACCTCTATCCTGTCGATGCATCCAGATGTTGTGCTTATAGATTTATTAATGCCAAAGTTAGATGGTATTGAAACAATCGAGCATTTGAGAAAGGAAGGATTTCAAGGGCAATTTATCATGATTTCCCAAATTGTAAACAAAGAAATGGTGGGGGAAGCGTATGAAAAAGGAGTAGAGTTTTTTATACATAAGCCGATTAATCGTGTAGAAGTACAAAGTATTCTAAAAAAGACAGAAGAACAATTTAAGCTAAAAAATTCACTTCTTGCAATCAGACAATCATTAGAAAATATCGCTCCAAATAAACCTTTGATGAGACGACAAAATATAAAAGATATTGTAGTAACCATATTAAGTGATATGGGGGTAATCGGAGAAGTAGGAAGCGATGATATTGTTACGATAATCGAATACTTAATGGAGCGAGAGGATCAAGCTATTCAATTACCACCATTGAAGGATCTATACGAGATTGTTGCTTTAAAAACTCAACCAGTAGATATAAAAAAGGAAAGTAAAGCAATAGAGCAGCGTATTCGCAGAACAATTCTAACTGCTATAAATAATTTAGCTTCAATGGGTTTAATCGATTACACGAATCCTAACTTTGAGTACTATGCTCCTCGATATTTTGACTTTCAAGAAATTAGAAATCAAATGAGACAAATAAATGAAGAAGGCGATGTAGCAACAAGGGTAAAAGTAAATATTAAAAAGTTTCTACAAGTGTTGTATTTAGAAACAAAGGATAAATACTATTAAAAATATAAACTTTATGTCGGATTATGTCGGATTTTGTAAGTATCCTTTAATATATTGTAAAAGCTACTCAAAACGAGAGAAAGCGTTTTCAATATAAAAGAGGTGACAGATGAATGAAGAAAAAAAAGTTTAAATTTACTTTGGCATATCAAATTTTAGTCGGATTAATATTAGGTATCATTGTTGGAGCCATCTTTTTTGGTAATCCTGCTGTAGAAACGTATTTACAGCCGATTGGTACTATTTTTATTAATATGATTAAAATGATTGTTGTACCGATTATTGTATCTACGTTAATCTTGGGTGTTGCTGGAACAGGTGATATTAAGCAACTAGGTAAGCTCGGTGGAAAAACGCTCATTTACTTTGAAATCGTTACGACCATCGCAATAGTTGTAGGCTTATTGGCAGCTAATATCTTTAAACCTGGTGTTGGTATTGATATGTCATCATTATCTAAAGGTAATATTGATCAATATGTAAAGACTACGGAAGATGTACAAAGTCATGGGTTTGCTGATGTAATTATAAATGCTGTGCCAAGTAATATTGTTCAATCTATGGCAGATGGTAATATGCTTGCCATTATATTCTTTTCAGTCTTATTCGGATTAGGAGTAGCTGCTATTGGAGAAAGAGGGAAACCAGTCCTTGCCTTTTTCCAAGGGACTGCGGATGCTATGTTCTGGGTAACTAATTTGATTATGAAATTTGCCCCGTTTGGTGTATTTGCGTTAATAGGTGTTACCGTTTCTAAATTTGGATTAGAGTCTTTATTGCCACTCGGAAAATTAATGATACTTGTTTACGCTGCGATGTTATTTTTCATTGTTGTAGTTCTAGGTGGTATTGCGAAATTTGTAGGCATCAATATCTTCCATCTAATTAAAGTATTAAAAGACGAATTGCTTTTAGCGTATTCTACATCTAGCTCTGAAACTGTTTTGCCAAAAGTGATGGAGAAAATGGAGAAGTTTGGATCACCAAAGGATATTGTTTCCTTCGTTGTACCGACAGGATATTCTTTTAACTTAGACGGCTCCACTTTATACCAAGCAATTGCGGCAATTTTTATTGCACAGATGTATGGAATTGATTTGAGTATTATGCAACAAATTACGCTTGTTTTAGTGTTGATGGTGACTTCTAAAGGGATTGCTGGAGTACCAGGGGTTTCCTTCGTCGTACTTTTAGCTACTTTAGGAACTGTTGGAATCCCATTAGAAGGACTTGCATTCATCGCTGGTATTGACCGACTTCTAGATATGGCTCGCACAGTAGTAAATGTAGTAGGTAATGCATTGGCTACAGTAGTTATGGCTAAATGGGAAGGTCGATTTGATAAAGAAAAAGAAGAGAAATACTATGCTTCCATTGAAGAAACAGCATAATAAAAATGAGACCTCGCTTCCAAACGAAGCGAGGTCTTTTTATGCATTGCCTTCTATTAAGTCTCTGTTTTTAGGGGTTTTAACCTTCCACATACAAGCTAATGCAAAAAGCATACTAACAGCTGTAGCATTGAAAAGCACTCCGTACCCAAATAAATCAATTAAAAATCCTAAAGACGGTGGTGAAATAATGGCAGCTAAAGAAGAAACTAAATAATATAATCCAGTTCTAGTACCAAAGCTATGTTCACTTCCAAGAGAAACAATGAAAGGGTATGAATTTATATTTATACATGCCCAGAACGCCCCTCCGATTAATAAAAGAGTGCGTAATGTTAAGAGGGAATCTACCCAATTTAATAGGAAAAAAACAAAAAATAAACCAATTACACCAATTAATATCATTTTTTTCTTTCCAAACTTTGCACCTAATATACCACTTGGAATAGCAGTCAGTACAAAACTTAATGAAAAGAATGCCAATGAAAAGGCAGACGAACTTTTGGATAAACTAAGCTCATTTACCCCATATAAAGTAAATAATGCTTCCATTCCTTGAATTGCTACAAACCAAAAGAATATCGCGGTTAAAAGAAAAATCGTAGGTTTATTTAACTCTGCTTTGTAATTTATTTTTGGGCTAGTTGAAATAGTTATAGGTATGGCATCTCGATTTTCTTTAATATTTTTAAAGAGAACAAGTAGCGCTAAGACGAAGATGGCTGAGACTGCTAAAAACGGGATGGATTCTTCTATTCCAAATAACATAGAACCTATACTAAAAGCTAAAATGCCACCAAGGCCTCCCATAAAATTGATAACGCCATTTGCTTTCGTACGATTATGTTCGGGAGTTATATCTGGCATTAAAGCAATGGTTGGTGAACGGAAAATAGCCATGGATATATTCATACATATCATAAAGATTACTAATGTGGTTAAACTTGTGTGAAACGGAATAAGCGCATAAAACAGAGCAGCAAATGGTATACCAATCAATAAATAAGGCATTCTGCGACCAAAACGAGTATTCGTTTGATCACTTCGGTTTCCTATATATGGCTGTAAGAAAAGAGCAAAATAATTATCAATCGTCATAAGAAAACCAATTAATGCAGTGCTTGTAAGAAAATCGTTTAGGAAAAAAGGAACAAATGCGTTATATAGAGACCACCCTAAACTAATGCTAAAAAAGCCAAATCCCAAAAACCACATCTTTTTCATCGCATTCCCCCTCTAGAAAAGGTATTCATTTTTTTATAAAATATTGTACTTTTATGTATATGGTTTTGTGGAAGTAAAGAGTCCATATCGTTTGGTTTATAATTCTAATTAATTATGCATTAGAGCTGACAGCAAGAATCTACTAGTAAAAAGTACAAAGTTTCAAAATAATAATTCTATATTCAATATTGTGATGAAATGAATAGAAAACTATATCAGTAGGTGTTATCTGGATGTACGCCTTACACGCCGCATGCGCGCGTACGTACGGTTGGCATTGTACTAGATGAACAGATTATTTCTTTGAAAAACAACGACGAAGGTTAACAAAGACAATTAATAAAAAATGCACCCTGTAGAGATACAAGGTGCATTAGTTAGTTGTATTATACCGATCAGGCAGTGTCTGTTTTATTATTAGATGATATATTAAATGATAAAATTCGAAGCATAAATCTGTTGAGGGAATAAGTAGAGCAACCAATAGGCAACCAGCCTACTATAAACTCTTCCTTCTAAAAGAGTGAGAATATAGTATAAAACGAATTGTATGCCTATAAGAAGGCTATCTGGAAGTTAAAAAATGAAGGGTAAGCTGATTGAATGGTTAATAGTTGCGGATAGAAAATATCTTTTTAACTATTATGCAATATAATCTTCCTTAGGAATGTCATTTGGAAGCTCTTTGCTATAATATTTACCTTTTGTAAAAACGGCTAAAATCACGGTGATTATAGCTGCTAAAATTGCTGCAAAGAATGCTGCAGTACTTTCCAAAAATGATCCCATATATCCTAGTGCGGCTATTGTACCCAAACCACTTGAGATAAGTAAAGATACTACACCAACAGGATTCCATTTATATAAATATTTGTGTCGAGCCTCGTAATAACCAGGACCAATTTTTAATAGTTTTTTCACGATCATGGCATCCGTAACTAGTATCGATGCCCAAGCAAGTAAAAAGACTCCTTGGAATGTCATTGCTGTATCTAAATGATCCACAATACCACCTAGCATTAATCCTATTGCACATAATCCTGAGACAACAACCCAAAATCGTCTGCCTGGCGTAAATCTAAATACGTTCTCAAAGAAGCTAGCAAGTGATAGGGAACTACTGTAGATATTGGTAACGTTAATTCTAAGTTGAGTTAACATGGTGAATAATACGCCACCGAGCCCTAAGAGTAGAACGATATAAACACCTGGATTTGGTTCACCTAAACGAACACCGAACCATATACCAAGACCACCCATAACTCCAAAACAGAAGATTTGTGGAATAAAGCCTATTGCTAGAGAGCCTATTTTAAGATCCTTTGGTTTAAGAAAACGCGCGTAGTCTGAAGAAAGTAAAGCTGTCAGACCCATTATTCCATGCTGCATTCCTATACAAAGTAGTAAAGCTTGGCCACCCACCTGCACGCCTTCTGGCATATACGTCCAAAATGCTCCTTCATAAACGGATGGAGTGAAGAATGACATTATAATGGCACATAATAAAAAAATACCGAAAATCGGTAAAGACCATTTTTGTAATTTATCTAGTTGTTTAATACCAAACCAATTTAATGGAATAACAATAGATCCGAAGAAAATAATTAGTGCCCATTCAGGTAGGGCGGGGAAGAAGGTGTGAACTGCGGAAACTAAAATCAGGCCTTCAAATGCACAGTACATGATAAAGTTTGTTGCATAAATGAATGAGGTTAACGATGCACCTATGTAACCAAAACCTCCGCCTCTTGATAATAAGTTAACGTTCATCCCGGATTTGGCTGATAGATAAGCTATGAACGTTCCGAGTATACCGGCAACGATTATCGCGTATATGGAGGATATGATAGCATTTATGGCTCCGAATTGAAGTGCCATAACGCTTCCCATTTGAAAATAAAAAATTGCCGTTGCGATACCAAATGTGATATTGGTAACACTAAACCAACCCATCTTCCTTTGATCTCGAGGCACTCTATCTAATGAATAATCATCTTTCATCTCATCTGACACTTTGTGATCTGCTACTTTGACAGATCCCATAATATCATCTCCTTTTTTGTATTAGTTCATAAAAAAACTCACTTCCATTTTTTTAATAAATTCGTCTACCACTTCATCCGTATCCTATTATACCACTAATATCAAGGTTTTTAAACGATTAGTCGGATAGAGTTTATTATTTGCTACTGCATTTGAAAAAATGCATTTACTTTTAAAAGATTATTTTTAATTCAGAAACTTGTTATTACTTCTAGAGTGATTGACAGATATTCATTCGTGTTGTAGACTATGGACAATAATTGAATACGACCTCACTTATACAGTGGGGTAGAGGCGCGATGTTTAACAGTCCTTAGTGGAGTTTGAGAAGCCATGATTCTAGGGAGAAGGAAATGTCGCCGAAGTTTGTAATAATTCTCGGTATTACTTGCTGGGTCTGTAGTGAATAACTACAGGACTGTCCACTATAAACATCCCGGTTTGTAGTGGTGTGCTATCTCATTTGGGAAAAGTAGAGGATTTAGGGCAACTATACATATTGCGACCTGAGTTCATCTCAGGTCTTTTTTTGTGTAAGTTGTCCTTTTTTAGTAGTCAAAAACATAATCTTATATAAAAGGAGAGTAATAGAATGAAAAACAAATTAATAGTTCTAGCAATGTTCGTGTCAATCATCATGCTTCTAGCAGCATGTGGAACGGATGCAACAGAAACTTCAGGATCTTCAACTGATAATACTAAAGAAGCAATAGCAGATACGTTTACAGTAGGTTTAGAAGCTGGTTATGCACCTTTTAACTGGACACAACTAGATGATTCCAATGGTGGAGTGAAGATTGATGGAAACGCAGAATATGCTGGTGGATATGATGTAGAAATTGCAAAACGAATTGCAGACGGATTAGGTAAAGAACTAGTTATCGTTAAAACAGAATGGGATGGACTTGTTCCATCGTTACAATCAGATAAAATTGATGCAATCATAGCGGGAATGTCCCCTACAAAAGAGCGTAAACAAACAATCGACTTCTCTGAAAACTATTACACTTCTAATTTTGTAATGGTAGTTAAAAAAGGTGGACCTTATGAAGGAGCTACTTCTATCCAAGATTTCAGTGGAGCAAAAGTGTCAGGACAATTAAATACTTCACATTACGGTGTAATTGACCAAATTAAAGGTGTAAAAAAACAACCAGCGATGGATAATTTCCCAGCAATGCGTGTTGCATTAGAGTCTGGAATGCTAGATGGTTATGTTTCCGAGCGTCCGGAAGGAATTAGTGCTTCATCAGCGAACGAAAATTTTGCGATGGTTGAATTTACCGATGGATTTGTTGCGGATGAAGAAGAAACAGCAGTTGCAGTTGGACTCAAAAAGGGCAGTGACTTAACAAAACAAATTAATGATATATTGGCGGGAATATCAGAAGAAGATCGTCAAAACATTATGGATACTGCCATTAAAAATCAACCAGCTTCTGAATAAAGATGAAGTGATACCGGCTGCATCTCTTTGCAGTCGGTTTAATTTATGAGGAGGATAAGTATGAGCATTGAGTATATAATATCAATGGTTACCAATAACTGGCCGATGTTCCTACGTGGAGCAGGTATGACGCTCTTAATCTCTATCATTGGTACAATCTTTGGAGCCATTATTGGTTTGCTGGCGGGAGTTATTCGAACAATCCCTATGCCAGAACGAAAAGCAAAACGAATTTTCTTGAAAATAGTAAATGCCATTCTAACAATGTATATTGAATTTTTCCGTGGAACACCGATGATCGTACAAGCGATGGTTATCTATTATGGGTCTGCTTTAGCTTTTGGTGTTGATATGGACAGAACTGCTGCAGCTATTTTTATTGTATCTATTAATACAGGGGCTTACATGGCCGAGATTGTTCGTGGTGGTGTCATTTCCATTGATAAAGGACAATTTGAATCAGCACAAGCAATTGGTATGAATCATATCCAAACGATGCTTCATGTAGTATTGCCGCAGGTGGTACGAAATATTTTACCAGCTACTGGAAACCAATTTATTATAAATATTAAAGATACGTCAGTACTGAATGTAATAGGTGTAACAGAACTATACTTCCAAACAAAAACCGTCGCAGGAATCAGCTTCAAATATTTTGAGCCGTTTTTTGTTGCGTGTATTTTGTACTTCGTCATGACGTTTACGGTAACAATCATTTTACGTTATGTTGAAAGAAGATTAGATGGACCTGAAAACTACAGTATGATCGGTCAACCAACACAAGTCACACTACCAAAAAACAATGCAGGATTATAAGAAGGAAGGAGTGGATCATATGGAAAAAGTAATCGAAATACAACATTTAAACAAATCCTTTGGTAACCATGAAGTATTAAGAGATATTGACTTTTCCGTGAGTAAGGGAGAAGTTGTATGCATCATTGGTTCTTCTGGATCCGGTAAATCCACACTTCTTCGTTGTGTTAATCTTTTAGAAAAACCAAGTGGTGGACAAATTATTTATCATGGTGAAAATATATTGGATGATA
This sequence comes from Psychrobacillus mangrovi, assembly GCF_037104765.1. Classification (NCBI taxonomy): domain Bacteria; kingdom Bacillati; phylum Bacillota; class Bacilli; order Caryophanales; family Bacillaceae; genus Psychrobacillus; species Psychrobacillus mangrovi. The sequence goes on from NZ_JBAWSY010000017.1 coordinate 12,313, forward strand.
AACATGATATCCATGCTTACCGAACAAAGCTAGGAATGGTTTTCCAACAATTTAATTTATTTAATAATCATAATGTGTTAAGCAACTGTGTTGTTGGTCAAGTAAAAGTATTAAAACGGTCTAAAGAAGAAGCAGAGAAAAAAGCACTCAAATATTTGAAAGTGGTTGGTATGGACCAGTATGTGAATGCAAAACCAAGCCAACTATCCGGTGGCCAAAAACAACGTGTTGCGATAGCTCGAGCTTTATCGATGGAACCAGATGTAATGCTGTTCGATGAACCAACCTCCGCTCTTGATCCAGAGATGGTGGGAGAAGTTCTGAAAGTCATGAAGGAACTTGCCGAAACCGGGCTTACCATGTTAATCGTAACGCATGAAATGGAATTTGCAAAAGAAGTTTCCGATAGAGTTGTATTCATGGATAAAGGGGTTATTGCAGAAGAAGGAAGCCCTGAACAAATCTTTAATAATCCAACACAAGAACGAACGAGAGAGTTTTTAAAGCGTACATTAAAATAAGCTTATTAGGAACAAATTTATTATTCTACTTGATTATTATTTGGTTTCCCTTCAACATGAGAAGGGAAGCCTTTTTTTATTTTCAATTATATATTAGATCACCAAAGGGGGTTTAAATATGACAAATGTTTTAGCGCGTAATAATGTAAAAGTACTGGGTGAGGGAGAAAAAACAATTATATTTGGTCATGGATTTGGCTGTAGTCAAAGTATGTGGCGTTTGATGGTACCTTTTTTTGAATCAAAATTTCGAGTTGTTTTATTCGATTATGTCGGGTCGGGTAAGTCAGATCTGACGGCATATGATCCAGAAAAATATAATTCACTATATGGTTATGCTCAAGATTTAATTGAGATTATAGAAGAGTTAGAACTTAATAATGTCATTTTTGTAGGTCATTCCGTAAGTTCGATGATAGGTATGCTAGCTTCTATAAAACATCCAGACTATTTTGAAAGTCTAATAATGATAGGCCCATCTCCTCGCTATTTAAATGACGAGGCCTATATTGGAGGCTTTGAGGTTAGTGATGTAACTGAACTTTTAGATTTGATGGAAATGAATTTTGAAGGATGGGCAAGCTTTATGTCGCTACTTGCAATGAAAAATCCAGAAAAGCCAATGCTAGCGCAAGAGTTGGAGAAAAGTTTTACTGCAGTAGATGCGGAAATCACTAGACAATTCGCTAAGGTAACCTTCTTATCTGATCATAGGGAGGATTTAGCACATTCTACTGTTCCAACACTCATTATTCAATGTTCAGATGATAGTGTCGTGCCGATTGAGGTTGGAGAGTTTTTGCATAGTCATCTGAAAAATAGTACATTTCGATTAATGGAAGCAAAAGGTCACTATCCTCACCTTAGTCATCATGAAGAAACAGTTCGTTTAATAAATGAATATCTTTTATTACCTTAAATGTAATTGTTCTTCGAAAGGTTGTGTAAAAAATGAGGGAGAGACTAAACACGGCTCCTTTTGGATATCTTTGTATTACAAATCAAGGTGTGATCACTGAATTAAATGAAACATTTTGTAATATGATAGGTTATACATTTGAAGAATTATTAGACACTCATATAGAATCTGTTATGTCAGTATCCAACAAGTTACTTTTCCATACATACTTTTATCCATTTCTTCATTTAAACGGACATGTGGAGGAAATGTACTTAAGCTTAAAAGATCATGAAGGAAAAGACGTTCCTTTATTACTAAATGCAAAATATTTTAAACAGGATGATGTTGAGGGTGTCGACTGTGTATTCATGAAAATGGGTAAACGTATTGATTACGAGCAGCAAATACGTTCCGCAAAAAAACATGCAGAGGAAGCATTACGAGAAAAGAATCTTGCGCTTGATAAACTTGAACTACTTCATAATGAAATAGAAAAAAAGCAAATACAATTAATGAAGTTAAATACAAAGTTAGAGAAACTTTCCGTGACAGATTCACTTACGGGATTAAAAAATAGACGCTTTTTTATGGAAAGATTGAAAGAGCATATCGCTTTGTTCCAAAAAAATAACATGCCTTTTTCATTACTCATTTTAGATTTAGATTTCTTTAAAAAGGTGAATGATACTTGGGGACATCTAATAGGAGATCATGTATTAATAAAACTAGCTGAAGTTTTAAATAGTACTTTTAAAGTGGAGGATATAGTTGCTCGTTTCGGTGGAGAAGAATTTGTAGTCCTTTTGCCGGAAGCGAATAAAGAAAGGTCGAAAGAAAAAGCGGAAGAATTACGGAGAACAGTACAGTCCGCTGAATGGAGAATTGACCAAATAATAACTGTTAGTATTGGAGTGGCTACAATGCAAAATGGCGATTCCGATATGACAATTATGGAAAATGCTGATTTAGCACTTTATGCATCGAAAGAAAACGGAAGAAATCGCGTGACGCATAAGGATGATTTATAACTCAAAGGTTGAATAGTTATCATTAAAAATGAGGAGGTTGTTAATATACCTCTTTTTTGTTGAAAGTAATTTCATACTTTCCTCACAAAGAGTGGCTATAATAGGTTAAGGATTTTATAAGGAGGATTATAATGAAAAAAATAATTTTAGTATCATTTATTTTCATGTTTGCTTTTGCAAATTCTGCTTGGGCACATACAGGATTAGAGAGTTCCAATCCTGAAAGTGGGCAAGTTGTAACAGAAGAACTGAATGAGATTTCCCTAAATTTTGAAGGGAAAATAGAACAAAGTAGCACCTTTGAATTATTGAATTCTAATGGTGAGTCAATCCCAGTTGAAAATATTTCAATAAATGAAAATCAAATGATTGGAACTTTAGCGATGCCTTTAGTGACCGATAGTTATGAAATCGCTTGGATGATCGTTGGAGCAGATGGGCATCCAATTGAAGGAACAATTCCTTTCACTGTAGAGATTTCTTCTGCGGAAACGACAGAGGATGAAGAAGTAGAACAAGCAGAAACTATAGCTGCTCCTAGTACTGACCAAATAGATGAAACAGAAGAAGATGAATCTTCGTCTAATATAATTCCTATTATTGTTATTGCATTGATTGTTATCATTGGTGGGGTCTTCTTCTGGTTACGTAGAAAGAAATAATAGATTATGAATATTGTTAGTGAGGTACTATTATATCTTTGTTTCTCCATTTTGGTGGGAAGTTTTCTTATTTCGCTTGTACCAAGTTCTTTTAAACCTGAGATTCATGTACAAAGAAGGGTTCAAATTATCGCTACCGTTGGAATTGTACTTTTTTCATTTATTCCTATTTTGCTGCTCGTCATGCAATTAACTAAAGGAGATAATTATGTAGGAACCCTTCAAATGATCTTGAATACATTTGAAATAGGTAAAGCGTGGTTTTTTACATTCATCGTCGCTAATATGTTATTTATATTTCTTCTTTGGTTTGATGATCAAAAGAATAAGATATATGCATACGGTGGACTTGCTTTCACTTTCCTATTAATTTTAGGGTTGGGGTGGGCTAGTCATGCTAGCTCCGTAGGGCATATAAAAGGTTTTATCATTCATACAAGTCATTTTATAGCGGTAACCGTTTGGGTGGGTATTCTAATAGTAGTTAGTTGGTTTTCCAAAGGATTTTCAAACTGGTTGAAGTTTTTGAAATGGTTCTCACCAGTTGCAATAGTTTGTTTTAGTATTACTGTTGCTTCAGGCATAGGATTAATGACGTTTGTAATGGATTTTAAAACGTATACCGATACGTGGATGCTCTCATACGGACAACTTCTGCTTATTAAACATTTACTCATTATTCCATTGATTGTCTATGCAGCTATTAATAGCTTATTGGTTAAAAAGAAATTAATCCAATATCCAAGTTTTAATCCTAGACCTTGGTCAAAAGTAGAGAGCCTAATAGTCCTACTTATTTTTTCCGTTACTGCAGCACTTAGCAATCAATCACCGCCTAGTGAAAATACGTTTAAAAATGAGGGACCATCTGGATTATTCAGTTATTTCTATCAAGGTCAAAACCTTCAGGTGATGCAGGTAGAACTAGCATTTAATGCTACTAGTTTTTCTCTTTTCGTTTTATCAATACTGCTAATAGGTTTAACTATATACGCTTTTCTTAAAAAAGCACCAGCCTTGATAACGTTCTTTTTAAGCATACTATTTGTCTTTTCGAGTTATTTAGCTTTAATTTTGAGCATTACATAAGAAATAGGCTATTCTCTAAGTTATATTAGAGGGTAGCCTATTCTTTTTATTACTCTGTAGCTAAATTAGCTTTTTCTTTTCGTCCATGAAGGAGAAAATATGGCACGATAGTAAAGAGAACGAGTGCTCCTAAAATAACATATAGCAAGCTATATCCAGTAAAAGGAATTATAAAACCAAGAAGATATGGTCCAAAACCAAGACCTGCATCTAAGAATATAAAGAAGGTAGATGTTGCGAGCCCCATTCGGTGTGGTGAGGTAAGTTTTACAGCCACTGCTTGAGTGGTAGACTGCATATTACCAAAACCAAGACCAATTAGTACACCGGCTAATAAAAAGGTGAAGCTATTGTTTGCTACGCTGAGAAGAAGCATACCAACGCCAAAAATTATAAAAGCAGGATACATAATGTAGTTTGCACCTTTAATATCTAGTAGGCGGCCAGTAACTGGTCTAGATATAAGGATTGATACAGCATACACGATAAAGAAGAAACTAGCTGTTTCTACTAAGTCAATTTCTATCGCATAAAAATTAATAAAGGATAGAACACTGGAGTAACAAAATGCAACAGTTAGAGTAATGAATGCGATGGGTAAAGCCTTTGGTTCTACAAAATTGGATAGTTTAAAACCTTTTGTTTCTTCTTTTTTGATAACCTTTTCAATTACAGGTACATTTAGGAAGAAAGTCGTGAGGAGACTAATGATTCCTAATGCTAGACAGAAACCGAAAATGATTTGGAAACTAGTATGCTGACTCATAAATATGCCAATGAAGGGACCAATAGCTGTTGACAGTGTAGCACTCAAGCTAAAATAGCCAATTCCTTCTCCTTTTCTTTTCATAGGGATAATTTGAGCAGCGATTGTTCCTGCTGCTGTGCTCGCTATTCCTAAGGTTAGACCATGAAGAAATCGATTGATCAGCAGGAAAGTAAGACCGAGGTTTACAAAATATAAAGATGTCGTTAGCGTAAAAAGAGCGATACCGATAAATAATACCTTTTTACGGCCAATAGAATCTATTACACGACCTGTGAAAATCCGTCCGACTAAAGTTCCAATGATAAAGATTCCAGTTACTAATCCGGCTTGACTAGTGGAGGCATCAAATTCATCCACTGCATAAACAGCTATCGTTACTACTAATAAATAAAAAACTAACGTTAACAAAAAATTAATAGAGGAAACAACAATAAAATCTTTCGTCCATAATTTGGGTTTAGTAATATCCATTTATTTGTCTCCTCTTTTTAATATGTTATCACGAATTTCCCTCATAATTCCAATTGCATGAAGCTGATCTGCTTCGGAAATCCCTTGAAGGATATTTTGCTCGTATGCATCAATTGTTACTCGAACGTCTTCATATACATTCTTTCCGAGTAACGTCAATTGCATTCTTTTTTCCCGCTTATCTATACTAGGCAGTTGCTCAACATAACCTAGTTCTTCTAATCGATTTATTGTTCTAGTAACGGTTGGCTTTTCTACACTTTGGTAATTAGAAAGTTCAACAAGTGTAGCAGAGCCGTAATTTGATAAGTAGAACAAAATTGTCCATTGTCCTCTAAATAAATCATGTTTTGCAAGTTGTATATTGAGGTGATTTTCAAAAGGGCGATACAACTGTAAAAATTGTATAAAAAATTCTCGATAAGTATTCATTAAAAGCACTCCTAAACAAAAATAGTTACCCTAGGTAACTATTGTAACAGATAATAACACAAATGAAAAGATAATGAACCAGTTACATAAAAAAACCTTCTTAAGCGTATTGAAATGCTTAAGAAGGAATGAATAATCAACTTTATTATTTAGCTGGGATAGCTTCAATTGTAGAGGCAACTTTTGTAATAACTAGTTCACTTCCTAGAAGCGGAGATTCCTGAGGAGCAACTTTTGATTCCGAATTTGGTCGTTTGTGCGATTCTTTAAAGGCATCACTGTTTTTCCATGCCTCGAAATTCTCAAGGTTTTCCCAATACATATTTACATTTAACTCGTCATATTCAGTAAGGTTTTGTGTAATCGTTACTTCTACTTTTACGAAACCCTCCATTTGTTGCAATGCACCTGGTTTAGTAAAATTGGGTGCCATTTTTTCTGCAAAGCCTGGTTTTGTTTTAATTTTGTTTGTCACAATAAACAATAGCCATTACTCCTTTTCGAGTTATTTGTTAAAAACAGTATATCATCTTTTAAGTGATTCACCTTGTAGGACGCGCCATCCAAAAATTATTGCTTACTAAGTACGAGGAATTCATAAAATTTACATTTAAAGGGTATTCTAACTAAAGCGGTGAAATTTCCAACTTAATGCTCTAAGATTCCAACTAAAATAGTCTATTATCCAACTAAACACATCTAGATTCCAACTAAAAATTTTCGTCGTTAAAAGTAATGCTCAAACAAATAATTTTAAGTAATAAAATGCTAAAGCTACTTCCTCATCATCTAGACATTCTTTAAATCCTGATGGAAGTATTAGTTTTCCTCTCTGATCAGTTAAAAATAAATTGATATTTATCTTCATCTAATTCATTATTAATATTAGAAAGTCTTTTCGTAATCGGTAAATAGTAGGTTGCGCAGAAGAAATATATTCTATGAAGGAAGAATTTTGTGAAAGAAGAAAACATTACTCGCATAAATTTAGATGGCAGAGAATTGATTTTGATCGGAACAGCACATGTCTCCAGACAAAGTGCAGAGCAAGTGAAGGAAGTAATTGAAGCTGAGAGACCAGATTCAGTTTGTATTGAGTTAGATGAACAAAGATACCAATCTGTTATGGACGGAAACAAATGGAAAGAAACAGATATTTTTAAAGTCATTAAAGAAAAGAAAGCGACATTGCTTCTGATGAATCTAGCAATATCATCTTTTCAAAATCGTTTAGCGAAGCAATTTGAGATAAAACCGGGTCAAGAGATGATTCAAGGAATTGAGTCGGCAAAAGAAACTGGTGCTAATCTAGTGCTTGCAGATCGGAATATACAAATTACGTTTTCTCGTATTTGGCATAATCTCGGATGGTCCGGTAAGGCACAGCTTCTCTCCTCCGTGTTTTTTAGTATTTTCAGCAGAGAAACAATTTCAGAAGATGAATTAGAAAAGATGAAATCACAAGATACGCTCAATGCAGTTCTTGCAGAGTTTACAGAATCATTTCCAAAGCTAAAGACTCCTTTAATTGATGAAAGGGATCAGTATTTAGCACAAAAAATTAAAGAAGCTCCAGGAGATAAAGTAGTTGCAGTATTAGGTGCGGCACATGTTCCGGGTATCTCGAAAGAAATTTATAAAGAACATGATTTAGAAAAACTAAATCAAATACCACCCAAATCAATCGTTCCTAAAATTCTTGGGTGGGCAATACCTGTGCTTCTAATTGCTATAGTTGTTTATACGTTTTTTGCAAATCCAACTGCAGGTTTCGATCAGGCTTTGAGCTGGGTAATATGGACAGGTAGCTTTGCTGCAATTGGTGCTGCGGTTGCTTTTGGACATCCGCTTGCTATACTCTCTGCATTTATAGCAGCTCCAATAACTACATTACATCCTTTAATTGCTTCTGGATGGGTTTCGGGAATAGTCCAGGCTTATTTCCGACGTCCGAATGTGGGAGATTTTGAAACTCTCTCCGAAGATGTTTTTACGGTAAAAGGATTTTGGCACAATAAGGTAACACGCATTTTACTAGTAGTTGTTTTAACTAATTTAGTAGGATCTATTGGAACCTTTATTGGCGGGGCAGATGTTATTCGATTATTTTTTAACAACCTATAATAAAAAAACCTCCTTTTTTGCTATAACGGCAAAGCAGGAGGTTTTTGCATTATCTATTTAATATCTTCTACTTTCTTGGATTACTACTAGTCATTTGCTAATGGAGTAGTGGGAATTTATAGAGGTAGGTCTGCATACACAATCAAATGCATACAAACGATCACTTGCTTCTACAACAGAAACTATTACACGAGGATACTTTGTAAATAATTGCAGCTTCCAATAAAGGGAATAAAAAAACCAACTATTCATCGAATAGCTGGCTTAATTAGTATATCTATAACTGAAGAAAATCTGATTATTTCTTTTTAGCGTCTGTATTTTCTTCTAATTTAAATTCCTCTGTAACATCGTCAACGATGCCTTTAGTTGAGTTTTTAAATTCTTTTAACGTTTGACCTACCGCTCTTCCTAACTGAGGGAGTTTAGATGGTCCAAAGACGATTAATGCAATGATTAGAATGATTATTAAACCTGGTACGCCGATGTTTGGCATAGGTTGTTCCTCCTCTTAGTATGTTCATTTATTCCAATGGCAAGTGTGTATGAAGTAGTAAACTTATCTTTAGTATAACACGCTTAGTCAATTTTAAGCCTCAGACTTAATCTTCTAAAGCCTCTTCTTCCAAAGCTCTTTTTGCTAGCTGTTTTTTATATGCCCAGCTCGAAACAAGAATGCTGATTTCGAACAACAATAATAATGGAACAACAATGATAAAATCTGAAATAAAGTCAGGAGGTGTAATAGAAACTCCAATTACTACAAGTATGAAGTAAGAGACTTTTCTCATCTTTCTTAATCGATTTGGTGTGATAATGCCTAACTTTGTTAAAAATAATATAATAACAGGTAACTCGAAAACAACTCCAACAGGAATGATCAAATTAAACATAAACGTAAAATATTGTTGCATTCCATAAGTTTCCAAAGCGCCAATCGAGTCGTTAATATTAGACATAAAGTTCAGCATTAAAGGAAATAATATATAATAACTAAAACTAATGCCGGCTAAAAACAAGAAAAAAGAAACGGGTATAAAGTAAATAGTTCCTTTTGCTTCCTTCTCTAGTAGTCCCGGCTTAACAAATAACCAAATTTGGTACATTGCAATTGGTAATGTAATTAAAATAGCTAGTATTAGAGCACATTTAACATAAATCATTAAACCATCTGTATATCCAAATACGTTCCACTCCACGTGAGCAGCAGTAGGTTGTTGTTTAAGGAAAGTCAATGTCTTTGGCGCCATCCAAAATCCTAAGGCTAGAGAAAGAACAAAGGTTACGGCTACAATTATAAGTCTCTTTCTTAATTCTGTTAAATGTTCGACAAGCGTCAATTCTGGTTCATGTGTCATTGTTTTGTACCACTCACTTTCTCACTTAAAAGTGAACTATTTATATAAAATGTAAAGCATGTTTACTATATAGAATATTTTACTACATAAAGAGGGTTGTTTTGTATCATCTCACATTATACTCCTACAGTCGAATTTGTAAATAAAAGGACCTTTTATTTTTCAATATGTATAGGGAAAAAGTTCTTAAATATCTCGATATTCGGATATTGTATTGGTCTATTCTTAGTTCTTCGTTTGACAAGGAAAAAATATACTTACTTTTCAGCGTTTCTTACAAATGTGGGAAGCTGAAAAGTCAGAACACTTTCATACCGTGCTACAGAAGGTATTTAAATGTACTTTAACAAGGTGGATTACTTGTTATAAAAAATAAAGCTCCTAAATTGCTTTTAACAGGCAATTTAGGAGTTTATTTAATAGATAGACGTTTTTTTGTTTAAAAAATATAAAGATTACTATTCATCCGATATAAGAAGTGAGCATTACACTTAGCGGGAGCGACTCATCCATTTTTATTAACCTTGTGCAACTTCTTCGTCTTGGTAGACCGGTACCCATCCTTCAGTCGTTACAAAGATTCGTGCAGCTACTACTTTACGGTCCTCTGCAAGTGTGAAGTAATGTGTGATATTCTCTGGAACGGAGATTAGATCACCTGGTGATAAATGGACTTCAAAGAAATTTTCATCTTTTCCTTGAATAATAAATACTCCGTGACCACTCACAATGTATCTAACTTCATCATCAGTATGAAGATGTTTACGTTCAAAGTTTTTCAATAGTTCATCTAAATTGGGATTAGAATCAGATAAAGAAATGATATCAGCTGTTTTGTATCCGCGACGTTCTGAAATATCATCAATTTCTGCTTTAAATGCATTTAAAATTTCATCTTTTTCTGCATCGCTAAGATCATACTTTTCACGAAGCTGCGCTGGTAACTTTTCAATATCCCAATGCTCGTATATTACTTCTTGTTGCTCTAAAAATGCAGCAACCTCGTTTTGTGCTTCAATTGTTTCGTTTGTTCCTTGAATTTTAATGATAGCCATCTAAATCTTCCTCTCTTATTTTTATTTAATTTGACGTAATGTCAATTGATACTGAAATAAGAATTCACAAGCTTCAAGTAACTTCTTTGCTTCGAAACCATCCCTACCCCAAACTGTAATACCATGATTTCGGATAAGAACAGCTCCTTTATCACCATCTAAATATGTCTGAAACTCTTCAGCGAGGCGTGGAATATGAGCGTGATTTGGAATGATTGGAATAGAAAGAATCGCATCTTCCTCCCACAAATCAAAAGCTTTAATAAGTTCTAGCCCTTGAAAATTGATTTTTCCCTGATTTCCGTATAATTCGGAGATTACGTTATTTGCAACAGTATGAACATGGAGACTACAGCCGGCAGAAGTTTTAGAATAAATAGCACAGTGCAATAATGTTTCTGCTGATGGCTTTAAAATGGTTTCTTCTATCGGCTCTCCATTTATATTTACGTGTAAAAAGTCTTCTTTTGTTCGTTTATTCTTATCTTTTCCGCTTGCTGTTACTAAAAACTCTGTTGGATTGTCATTCACCTTAATTGCTAAATTTCCGCTAGTGCCCATAAACCAATCTCTTCTAGCAAGTTCGTCTTTTATATCTGCTAACTCTTCCCATCTACCACGGAGTGTTATCATGTTTGAACACCTAACCTTGTTTCAATAATATTCATTACATCTCGAAAATTTTCAAAAGGTTCATATGGAATACTCAATTCCTTGCACTTTTCAATAAGAAAATCCCGTGCTATTACAATGTCTGCTAATTTTGCCGCTTCTAAGTCTGTAATGGAATCACCAATCACAACACTTAACGAATCTTTTTCTTGAAGTTTTCGAATAATGGATGGTTTACAGCATCCGCATCCTTCGTTAGTACAGAATTCATCGCAGACATGTGGAAAATTGATTTGTATTCTTTCTCCTGAGAAGTCTGCTTCATTACAATAAACGCCGGAAAAAGGACCAAACTTTTCTAACATTGGATGAACAAAAAAATCAATTCCACCACTAACAATATAAAGAGGGATATCATGCTTTCTCGTATAAGAAACAAAATCGGCGAATCCTTCCCTAATTTCAGCCTGATCAAGCAAGTAGCTTACAATTTGATCTTTTAAAGATACAGGTAATAAAGCAAACATTTGAGCAACACCTTCTCGGATAGATTGCTTTTGCTCTAAAATATTCTCTTTGATCGGCAAGTATTCTGGTGGAGCAAATTTTTTCATAATAGAGATAATGTTGTCTTGGTTAGTAATTGTACCATCAAAATCGCAATAGATTACTAGCTTACTCATAATGCTTACCCCCATAATTCCAATGCAGCATTTAGTTCTGGATATTGTTTTGCTGCTTCAGCTAACGGAATTCCATCCAGAACTGCTGATACGGCCTGCCTAAAGGCAAGACCACCTCCCGTTGCGCCAGCAGGATGACCATGCACTCCACCACCTGCATTTATAATACTGTCTATGCCATAATCCTCGATTAACAAAGGGACTAATCCAGGATGAATTCCAGCTGAAGGAACTGGAAAAGTTCGCTTAACAGCGCTATCTTTAGTCAATTCTTCCCCAAGTGATAGTGCAGCTGTTTTCTCAAGTGCAACACTTCCGTAAGGGGAAGGGAATAATGAAAAATCGGCTCCTGCATAACGAGTTAATTTACCAAGTAGGAGGGGTGTTGAAACTCCATAAAATGAGGAAGAAGTAAATGCTCCGCTATAGGCTGGATGGGCCATGAACGGCAACTGAATATCTTGATCTTCCACAAGTTCTTGAAGTACATCTAGACCATATGCATGAACATTAAATAATAGAGCATCTGCCCCAAGATCTTTTGCTTTTTTGGCTTTTGATTTTAAATCGGATGTCCGCCCAGATAAGTTGACCGCATAAAGTGTTCGGTGTCCCGTTTCTTCATACACTTGACGTAATACCTCTTTAGCTGTGATTATCCTTTTCTCGAAAGGAGTAAGTGGGTTTTCAAAAAGAATTTCATCGTCCTTTACAAGATCTACTCCACCTAGAGCTTGGTGACGTAGCTGTTCAGATAGGTAATCTATATCTCTTCCAATTACTCCTTTAAAAATACTCATGACAAGTGGACGATTATACACACCTAGCAGATTACGGATACTTTCAATTCCAAATCGTGGTCCAGGAAAATTACTTAAAAGGTCTGATGAGAATTCTAAGTCGAGTAATTTCACTTCACCATCTAATGACAATTTACCAAAAACTGTTGTTAAAATGGCAGGTAAATCTGCGGAGAAATTAGCACTAGGATAATCTATTTTAATTTCAGCCTTAATTTCATCATGTTTTAGCGGATGGTGAACACTTTCAAATTCAGTTATCGAAACAACATTTCCTTTATGCTTTTTTAATTGCTCTTGCTCGAGTAATGGTAAATCCGTCCAGGATCCAATAGTTAAACCTAGCGCAATTCCTTCTGCTTTTTTTTCAAAAGTTCCAGGTTTACCGTACACCTGATAGAGAGTAGTAACTCCACTCATTCATTATCACTATCCTTTATATTTCAAAATAAAAAATCTAAAATTCTACGTAGTTATTATCCATAGTGGATAATCTTTCCTCAAAATAATAAAACCTCTTCCGCATAAGAAGAGGTTAATAGTTTAACGACTTCTTATTTCTCAGTCTGTTGACTGCAAGAATTAGCACCGTGCCCATTAATGGATCGGTTGCCGGGTATCATAGGGCTCGTCCCTCCACCTGCTCTAAATAAGAAAAAGTTATTCAATTGAGTTAGTCAAATTAATAACGATTATTTCATGAGACTGAAAGATTGTCAATATAGTTATGAGAATTTTTATTGTATTAAAAAAATTATTGACAGATGTTTTTTGAATATGCTAGGATATTTTTCAAACAGTATAAAGTTTTAAGTAATAGCACTCTTATCAAGAGCAGGCAGAGGGTAATGGCCCGATGAAGCCCAGCAACCGACCGTAATACCGTTGTGAAACGGGGCGCAATTTGCGCCGAGATGAAAATCTCATAAGGCACGGTGCTAATTCCATCAGAAAGGTAACTTTCTGAAAGATAAGAGGCGAGAGATCTCTTATTCTACGCCTCTTTCTTATGAAAGAGGCTTTTTATTTTGAAACGGAAAGGTAGAGAATAATGACGATAGCTATAGAGAAACAATATGAATCATTAACAGAAGAAGGGGCAGTTTTATATGCAAAAGAACTTAACTTCTTCCCACCAGATGCAGAGTTGGAGTGTCGGGAAATAGGTGACGGTAATCTGAATTATGTATTTTATATTAAGGAATTGAGTGGTGATAAAAGTCTTATTATTAAGCAGGCATTACCATATGCAAAAGTTGTTGGAGAAAGCTGGCCACTTACGTTAAAACGTGCAGCAATTGAAGCAAATGCCTTAAAAAAACATGCGGAGTTTGCTGCGGGTCTTGTTCCAACTGTTTATGCAATTGATGAAGTTCTAGCCATTACGGTAATGGAGGATTTATCCCATTTAAAAATTGCCCGTGAAGGGTTAATTGAACTTGAATCTTATCCAAACCTTTCAAAACACATTGGTAAATATCTTGCTCAAACGCTATTTCATACATCTGACTTTGGATTACATCCATTCGAAAAAAAGAAACTAGTTTCAGAGTTTTCGAATCCAGAGTTGTGTAAAATTACAGAAGATCTAATTTTCACGGATCCGTTTTTTGACAAAGAGACAAATGATTTTGAACCATTGTTGAGAGAAGCCGTAAAAGCTATTTGGAATAATGGCACATTAAAGCTTGAGGTTGCAAAATTAAAGAATAGCTTCATGACGGAAGCAGAGGCATTGCTTCACGGAGATTTGCATACAGGTAGTATCTTCGCTAGTGAAACAGAAACTAAAGTAATAGACCCAGAGTTTGCGTTCTATGGACCTATTGGCTTTGATGTCGGTTTGTTTTTAGCAAACTTAATCGTTCAAACTGTCACAAGAGAAAATGATAAGCGGGTTGTAATTCTCAACCATATCCAACAAACATGGGAAATTTTTTCTTCAGAGTTTTCGGAATTATGGAAAACTAGTAGTCACCCCTTTAAAGATACAGAAGGATATAAAGAATATATCTTAGATAAAATTTTCAGTGATACATTAGGCTTTGCTGGTTGTGAATTAATTAGACGCACAATTGGGTTAGCTCACGTAAAAGATTTGGACAGTATTGAAGATGATAACCAACGAATTAATTTCAAAAAGCAAACTTTACAAATAGGGGAAGCACTTATACTAAAACGCTATGAAATTTGTTCGATTGATGAAGTATTTGGATTATTAGAGAGGTTTCGCAAATGAGTATTCCATTATCAATAGAGTTGAACGATAAAGAATTTCGTATATTGGATCAGCAAAAATTACCTCACGTAGTTGAGTATTTAACACTAGAAACTTTGGAAGACGTATACGATGCCATAGTCACTCTCAAGGTAAGAGGGGCTCCGGCAATTGGTATTACCGCAGCATATGGATTAGCTAAAGCAGCTGAGAGGTATGAAACAAATATCTTAGAGGAATTTCATCTCCAGCTGAACAAGGATTTCTTGTATTTAGCTAATTCTAGACCAACAGCAGTCAATTTAGTTTGGGCTTTAGAACGTTTAAGAAGTTCTGTTGAAAATGCTGTAACAGTACAAGAGGCAAAGGTACTTTTGCTTGAGGAAGCTGTAAACATTCATCAAGAAGACGAAGCATCCTGTAGAAATATTGGCGAATATGCTTTGTCCTTGCTTGAAGATCAAACAAAAGTGATGACTATTTGTAATGCAGGTTCTATTGCAACCGCAAAATATGGTACCGCATTAGCCCCATTCCATCTTGGCAGTGAGAGAGGAAAAAAGTTTGAAGTATTCGCTTGTGAAACTAGACCTGTATTTCAAGGTTCACGCCTAACAGTATGGGAGCTTCAACAATCTGGAGTGGATGTCACACTTATAACAGACGGCATGGCTGCACATACAATCGGAGCAAAAGGTATAGAAGCAATTATCGTAGGAGCAGACCGCATAGCAGAAAACGGAGATACGGCCAATAAAATCGGAACACTTAACTTGGCTTTATTAGCAAAAGCTTTTAATATCCCATTTTATGTGGCAGCTCCTTCTTCCACTTTTGATTTGACCATCAAGAGCGGAAAAGAGATTCCTATTGAAGAACGTCCAGCGGAGGAAATTACGCACATTGCAGGAAAGCAGGTAGCACCACTCGATACAAAAGTATTTAATCCTGCATTCGATGTAACACCTGGCGAATACATTACAGCGATTATTACAGAAAAAGGAATTATTTATCCGGAATACACTAAAAATATTCCTAGTTTAATAAATTAAAGAAAAGGGAGAACAAACATGAAATCAAAAACAGCATGGCTATTATCCGTATTATTAGTAATTGGAATTATATTAACGGGGTGTCAACCAAAAGGGGATGCAAAGGAAGCAACAACTACACCTGCTAATTCAGAAGCATCCGATAATCCGCTATCAGGTAAGAAAATCGCATTGGTTATGCAACAAAACCTTGGTACTTTTTCTGCACAATACATTGAAGGTGTAAAGGAGCAAGTAGAGAAATTTGGTGGTACTGTAACAGTGTTTACTTCGGAAGGTGATTTAGCAAAAATGGCTTCCAATCTAGATGCAGCAGTAAACCAAGGTGTAGATGGGATTTTAATTGATCACGGTACAAAAGAAGCGTTAAATCAAGGAGTTCAAAATGCTGTTGATAAAGGAATACCAGTCGTAGCTTTTGATGCAGGTGTGGAAGTAGAAGGCATTACAGTGTTAGAGCAAGGCGATCAAAAGATGGCTGAAATGACATTAGAAAAATTAAAAAATGATGCTAATGGTGAAGCAAATATTGTGAAAATCTGGGTTGCAGGTTTTGCACCTATGGAAAGAAGACAAGTTGCTTATGAGCAATTCTTAAATGAAAATCCAGGAATTAAAGAAATCTCTACGTTTGGTGCGGCGACACAAAATACAGCCCTAGACACACAATCGCAAATGGAAGCAGTTTTAAAGCAATATCCAAATGAAGGAGAAATCACGGCAGTATGGGCAGCTTGGGACGAATTTGCAAAAGGTGCGGTACGTGCTATTGAGCAAGCAGGTAGAACAGATATTAAAGTTTACAGCATCGATATGAGCGACGAAGATTTACAAATGATCCAAAAAGACAATAGCCCATGGGTTGCATCAGCGGCCGTGGATCCAATGGACATAGGGCGTATTCAAGTGCGTTATTTATATCAAAAAATAAATGGTGAAACTCCAGAAGAAAAAGTTGTTTTAGAATCAGTATTCGTGGATGCTGAAAAGCTTCCAAAAGAAACAGTTACGACAAATGACTTACATGAATATATCGAAGGCTGGGGAGCAAGCGAACAAGGATACACAGAAGCTTTGAAAGAGTTAGAAAACCAATAACAACTATACAAAATGTAGCTGTCCTAAAAAAGTGGGCAGCTTCTTTTTAAGAAGGCTTAACTCAACCTGCGGAGGCTCATGCGAAACGTGCGGCATTCGCACATCCGATAAAATGCTTAAAAATAATTTTTAGGAATAACAAGGCGGCAGGTTACAGAGCCTTCAGAAAGGAGATTGTCATGGCTAATCCTTTTCTTTCTATGACTTCCATACGTAAATCATTTGGAAATGTGAGGGCGCTAGAAGAGGCCGAATTTCATCTTGCAAAAGGGGAAGTACATGCTTTACTTGGTGTTAATGGAGCAGGTAAAAGCACGCTCATTAAAATATTATCCGGCGTATATGAGCAGGATGAAGGTGAAATAATTCTAGAAGGTAAGAGTGTACGGCTTCGTTCACCGAAAGCAGCAAAGGAACATGGAATCTATTGTGTTTATCAAGAGGTAGATACAGCAATCGTTTCGGAATTATCGGTCGCTGAAAATATTATGCTGGATAAAATTGCTACAAATAATAATTTGTTTTTATCAACAACAAAGCTACATACAGAAGCTAAAAAAGCACTAAAGCATTTGCAAGTTGAAAACATTGCTGTCAATCAACCAGCATTTAATCTTACTTTAGCTGAAAAACAACTAGTTTTAATAGCACGAGCTCTTGTAAGCTCGGCAAAGATTATTATTTTTGATGAACCAACAGCCCCTTTGTCACTCCACGAATCCAAAAAGCTTTTTTCAGTAATTGATCATCTGAAATCACAAGGAGTCGGATGTATATTTATCTCACATCGTCTACCAGAAGTATTCGAAATTAGTGATCGAATTACCGTCATGCGGGATGGAAAGCTTGTAAAGGTTTTTAATACGGAAGCTGCGCAACCGGATGAGATTATAGAAGCAATGCTAGGCTCATCTTTTAATTTAGAGCATGTTGCAAGAAATTATCCTATCGGCGAAAAAATTCTACAAGTTACAGAATTATCGGATGGACAAAAATTAAAGAACCTTTCATTTACCGTCTCTGAAGGAGAGATTGTGGGTATTGTAGGACTTGTCGGAGCAGGAAAAACGGAGCTCGCTAAAGCATTATTTGGCTTGGGGTCATTAGTAAAAGGCAGAGTGAACCTTTCAGGAAAAGAATTAAAAGCGAAACATCCAGGAGAAGCCATTCGAGCAGGAATGGCACTAATTCCAGAGGAAAGAAGAAAAGAAGGTTTATTTGTACATGAGTCGTTACAAACGAATTCTTCCTTTCCAAATTTAAAGAAATTTTCACGACTTCTGTTTATGGATAAAAAAGCGGAACGTAGCTTTGCAAAGGACATCATCAATCGATTGCAAATCAAAACGGATCATACGGAAACGCCACTTGTTCATTTAAGCGGAGGAAATCAACAAAAAGTAGTAATTGGAAAATGGATGTCACGCAATTCTAACGTGTATTTATTTGATGAGCCAACAAAGGGCGTAGATATTGGGGCCAAAAAAGATATCTTTAGGCTAATTCGTGAACTTGCTGATAGTGGAAAGGGTTGTTTATATTTTTCGAGTGAGATTCAAGAAGCAATTGGTATTTCAGATCGTATTCTAGTTATGTATAACGGTCAAATCGTGAAGGAATTGTCACGTGAAGATGCGACCCAAGAAAGGATTTTGTTATATGCAAGCGGTGGAAAAGAAGAGTAAGTTCAAAGAAAGAGGAATTCAATTTCTATTTAAATATGGTGCAATTGCCTTACTTTTGATAATTATATTGTATTTTAGCTCTATAAGTAGTGCCTTTTTCACATATGGAAATTTCACAGATATATTACGTTCTATTTCAATTGTTACGCTCTTAGCACTAGGCGTTACCTTTACGTTGGTGGTTGGGGGTTTTGATTTATCTGTAGGTTCTACTATGTCTCTATCGACGGTCTTAACAGCTTCATTAATGGTGTGGTATGAGATGCCACTATGGCTTGTACTTATTTTACCTATTCTAATAGGAGTGCTAGTTGGATTGTTTAATAGTTTTCTTATTGTGGTTTTAGGAATTCCAGATTTACTTGCAACATTAAGTATGATGTATATAGTTGCAGGCTTTCACCGTACATATACGGAAGGATACTCAATATATAATAATATGCCTCTTACTTCTGGAGGGACGGCACCAGGGCAATTCTCCGAAGCATTTCTTTGGATCGGCCAAGGTAGAATGCTTGGATTACCAGTTCCCGTTTGGATCATGCTTATCCTAGTAATTATCGCTTATGTTGTACTAAACCATACTCGTTGGGGACGTGTTTTGTATATGACAGGTGGAAATGCAGAGGCTGCAACATTGTCAGGTGTGAACACCCGTAAAGTAAAATGTGCTGCATATGTAATTTCAGGTGTTTTTGCTTCTATGGCAGGTATATTGTTTACAGCACGTGTTGGTTCAGGTCAAATTGATGCGGGTTCACCTCTATTAATGGAAGCTGTAGCTGCTGTCTTTGTTGGATACTCTGTCCTTGGTGCTGGAAAACCAAACGCTATTGGAACATTTTTTGGAGCAGCCGTAATTGGAATCCTATTGAATGGATTAACGATACAAAACTTACCGTATTTTGCATTTGATATTATTAAGGGAGCCGTGCTTGTTTCAGCTCTGGCTGTAACTTATGTATACGCTAAAAAACGGTTCACCCAAACCTAAAAAATTTTGTGTCTCGAAGTACTTGTTTTCTTCCCGTGCAAGTATATAATTCAAGCATATCCTTTATTATTTATTGAATGGGCTGACAAAACTTGAGACCGTATAATGAAAAAATTAGTATTTACCATGGAATGGCATCTACTATTGCATTAAACTTTTCGAATAACTTTTTTCCAATATTTGCAATTACTATACTAGGTGCAACTAATTATCAAGTGGGATTAATAAGTTCGTTGCCTCCATTAATAGCGTTATTAATGACAATACCAGCAGCTATCTTATTAAATCGTGCAAGTGCTCAAAAGAAACTCGTAGCGATGTCTGTTTTACTTGCACGTTTAATGTTTTTGCTCATTGTACTAGTTGTTTATTTACCTTCAGATTCGTTACAAGCATGGGCATTTTTAGGTATTATCGCTTTTATCAGTGTTCCGAACACTGTAGCAAATGTAGGTTGGCAAACATTGATTAGTGGAATGATTGATGAATCGAGAAGAGGGCAGTTTTTTAGTGATCGAAATCGTCTATTAACGATGGTAGGTCTTATATCGACTTTAATTATTGGTGTTTTAATGAAAGATGCTTCCGAAAGCGTTACTGCCTATCAAATCCTTTTTGCGATAGCTTTTGGTTTCGGTTTGTTTGAAGTTTTTTTCTTATTAAAACAAGAAGAAGATATCGTACCTTCATCAGATGATCTAGTGAAAAAAAAGTCAATGGACTGGAGCATTTTTAAACTTACGAATTATGTTTGGTTTTTAGCTGCAGCTCTCTTTTTTAATTTTGCTTGGCAAATGGCATGGGGATTATTCAATATTTACAATGTCCGAGTAGCAGGAGCGACAATCTTTTGGATTAGTATGTTTTCAGTCGGTAGTATGCTCATGCAGTTTTTAACGTTTCCTTTATGGAAGAAGTGGGCGGATAAGTATTCAAATATGCAAGTTTTTATATGGGCAGCTATTGGAATGTCTACCACACCTTTTCTAACGACGTTATCTACTAACTTATATTATTTAACACTTATTCAAACGACTTCTGGATTCTTTTTATCTGGTACTGTTTTAATATTATTTAATTTATTGTTGGAGCAATCGCCCGAACAATATCGTACGTATTGCATTACAACTTACAATGTACTGCTTGCTTTCGTCGCATTCATTGCACCACAAATAGGTATTTGGCTTTTGAATGAATTAGGCATGGATGTAGCGATGTATATTAGTTCTAGCTTACGATTTTTAAGTGCTGGTGGTTTTTTATATGTGTTTTTACGAAGTAGAAAAGCGTAAGGTAACAAACTTACGCTTTAGACTATTAGTGCGTTAGTAAATCGGTAGCGGGGAAGCGCACGCTCTCCCACGGAAAGCGAGGCACTTGTTTTCTTCGACTAAAAAGGCACTTTCCAACTAAAAGCGGCGAAATTCCAAGTAAGGCGTTCATTTTTCCAACTAAACACCCCGAATTTCCAACTAAATCATTTCGTCGAGCATAAAGAAACTCCGGAACTCAGAAAATTTAACGATAGGCGCTTGTTTTCTATGTCTAAAAGGCACTTTCCAACTAAAAGCCCCGAAATTCCAACTAAAGTGTTGATATTTCCAACTAAACACTCCGAAATTCCAACTAAATCATTTCGTCGAGCATAATTAAGAGGGAATATATCTTTATATTTCCTTCTTAATTCATTTAAGTCTTCCAATTTTGATATGGAATGTTCTTTTCTTCGCATTCCTATGGCTATTATTAGGTTCTCAATAAGAAATGTGGGTGCTACCATTGAATGGAATTCCCAATAGGTTTTTATTTTTTCCCTATTCCATGTAGGATAAAATGTACAGTTCGCTCGGTTTCAATTTCGTCATCCCATTCACTCTCTGGGAAAAAGATGTAACGTGAAATTAAGTAACCAAATATACTACTAACGGCTAGTCTAGCAACGCTTGCGGGAGGCATATCGATTATTTGCCCCTTATCTTGATAATCTTGAATGACAACCAAAATCCGCTCGTATGTTTTTTTAGCTACTTGTTCAACAAATTGTTCTCTAAGTTCAGGTTGAAAAGGTATTTCTTGCATAATAATCTTGATAACTGGAAGGAGCTTTTTAAATACTTCTCTTCTGTTTTCTATGGTTGCTCTTAAAAAGTCTTCGGCATTTTCAAAAGGCTGATCTAATACTTTGTGAAAATCTTTTACAATAAATGGGCCAAATACCTTTGAAATTAGTGGAGTAACGATAGATACGAGCAACTCTTTTTTCGTTTTATAGTGTCGGAAAATGGTTCCTTCAGCGACTCCAGCCTTTTTGGCTATTTCACTAGTAGAAGTAGCTGCGTAACCTTTTTCCGAGAATGTATCTATTGCTGCAAGGAGTATTTTTTTTTGCTTATCTGTTAATTTTTCTTCTTCAAATAGTTGTTGTAACAATATTTCTTCTTCTACCATTGTTTACTCCTTTCCAGTAACGAACTAGATTTTTCGATATTTCTTTAGAGCAAATATATTTAACATGATAAAAATCAGTGCAAATCCTAACAATACAAAGAGATCATTTTTAATACTATCTATTCCCAATCCTTTGTACATAACGTCTACTAATGCATTTCCACCATAGTACATCGGCATAAATTTCGCAATAATTTGCATCCATTCTGCCATACCCTCTATAGGAAGGATTCCTGCAAAGAAAACTTGAGGAACAATCGCAATAGGTATAAACTGCATCATTTGAAATTCAGAGTTCGCAAAGGCTGATAATAGAATTCCAAGTAATAATGCAACAAGAGCAAGACATAAATTAATAAGAACAACATTCCAAAGAGAACCGACGATCATAATATCTAAAACCTTTACCGCATAAAAAACAACGATAAGGGTTTGAATGATGGCAAATAGGCCATAACCAATTAAATAGCCAAAAACTATATCCCTTCTTTGAATGGGAGTTGCCAATAAACGATCCAACGTACCTGTTGTTCGTTCACGCAATAATCCTATGCCTGAAATGAGAAAGACGAAGAAGAATACAAAGAAGCCAACCAGAATAGGACTTAACTGATCAAAAAAGGTTGTTTCACTATTTCCGTAAATATAAGAAGTATTTATTTCCGGAGTACTTAGTTGGTTCAAAGGAACATTTGGCAGTTTTTCTTGAAAATCTGCAAATACTTCGGTTAAATTATTTGCTTGTTTCTTTGCGTTTTCACTTGCGATGGCTTGAAACACTTTTGATTGTAAAACCTTCGATGTTGAAGGTTCATCATTAGTAAGTGTTAAATTTAGTTTATCCTCTTCTACTTGAAGAACTCCATCTAATTGATCCTTTTTAATAACTTGTTCTGTACTTTTCAGAATTTCATATGGAATAACTACAATTTCTTTGTCTTTTAATTGTTCGACTAAAGCTTCTTCCGCACCGTGTACGCCTAGGCGAGGATCTGTTGTATCAGCAGATAGTAAATAATGAAGTAAAGTTAAAATAACTAGAGGTGCAATCATCATTAAAGCGAGTGTTCGTTTATCTCGTATCATTTGGATACATATTCGTTTAATTAAGGCGATTGTTCTCATCTTTTTCACCTCCAGCTAGTAAAAATACCTCTTCAAGACTACTAATTTGATATTGGTTTTTCAGTTCTAATGGAGAACCGCTTGAAATTATTTCCCCATCTCTAACCATGGCTAGCTTGTCGCATTTTTCTGCTTCATCCATAACATGTGTTGTTATTAAAATTGTTTTACCTTCCATTTTTAGACGATTGATTTCCTCCCAAATGGACTTTCTAAGCTTAGGATCGATTCCAACAGTCGGCTCATCTAATATTAATAATTCTGGATCGTGTATTAGTGCAATAGCTAAAGATAGTCTTCGCTTCATTCCACCCGAATAGTTCTGAACTCTTTTAGATAACTGGTGAGTAAGACCAACTAAATCGGCTGCGTAAGCAATACGTTCTTTTTGAACTCCCTTGTTTAATTTGTAGAGGGATGCAAAAAAGGTGAGGTTTTCTCGACCTGTTAAGTCATTGTATAAAGCATCTGCTTGAGCCATATAGCCAATTTTCTGAGATAGATATAAATTAGGAACTGGTGTATTTAATACTTGGATTTCCCCATTGGTAGGTTGGTCCATACCAACAATCATTTTTACTAATGTAGTTTTCCCTGAACCAGAAGGACCGATTAAACCAAATATTTCTCCAGAATGAACTGAAATGCTTACTTTGTTTAATACCGTCTTTTTTCCGAAACTTTTACTTACTTGATTCAAAACAATAGTTGAAGTCATTTTCAAACCCCCTTGTTTTTCGAAGTGAGTAATCACTCACTTTTATTATAAACACTAGTAATAAAACGTCAATAGCATATGTTTCTAATAAAAGAATAAATATAAATTTGTATAACGATTATGAATACAGTAAATGATTAAAAGAGAGGTGGTTAACATTAAAATTCTAGTTTCATGTTTATTATTATTTGTTTCGGTCTTATCTTATTTTAATTTGCAAATTTCAGAACCATTCGATGAAGAGTTCCACGGGAAACAATTTTCGACATTTTACGTGGATTATGAAGAAAAAAGAGTAGAGATAGGGATGATAGGCGATATATTATTACACCTTCCACTATATAATTACGCTAGCTTTCTCCCATCATTTGAACCAATAAGAGAGGAATTGGAATCCATTGACTTTTTATTGGCTAACCAAGAATCCATTACGGCGGGCGTAGAATTTGGATTATCAGGGTATCCTAACTTTTCTAGTCCCCCACATATTATCAATGATCTTAAAACGGTTGGTGTAGATTTAGTATCAATGGCTAACAATCACACTTTGGATCAAAAAGAAGCGGGAGTATTAGCAGCTATAGACCAGATGAAAAAATATAAGATGCCTTATGTGGGTGCATTTGAATCGATCGAAGACTTACAAACGGATCGCATTTTTCAAGTTGATGATATCAATTTGGGATGTCTAAATTATACGTATGGTACAAATGGCCACGTAACCCCTGTTGGTAAGGATTATTTGGTAAATCGAATAGATAAAGAGCAAATCACCAAGGATATTCAATTGTTGAGGAAGAAAGTTGATATACTAATAGTAAGTATTCATTGGGGGGATGAGTACCAGCTCGAACCGAACGATAAACAAAAAGAGCTTGCACAAGTAATGGCAGATGCAGGGGTGGATATTGTTTTTGGGCACCATCCACATGTTATTCAGCCATATGAAGTTATAAAGGCGAGCGATGGTCATGAAACTCATGTATTTTATTCACTTGGTAACTTTTTTTCTGGACAAAAGATGGAGAATACAAATATAGGTGGAATTGCAAAACTAGAGGTCTTGGAGAAAAGTATAAATGGCAAGAAAATATATTCTATTGAAAATCCTATTTTTGTATCTACTGCGGTTGTAAAGGGTGATCCCTATAAAATTAATCTACTTAAAAATATAGAGAGTCAGGTAGGTAAGACGGATATGTGGGTGCAGCAGCATGTATTTGGTAACTAAAGGAGGTAGTAGATGAAGGAACAAGATCATGATCGGCTACTACGTATTAAAACAGAAGGAATTCGAGAATGGCAGTATCAGTCTGCTCATTATAATCGTTATGAAGCAACTCCATATTTGGCTTTGGAAGTTCTTTTTGACGAGTATACATGTAAGTCTTCAGATAAATTTGTAGATTTCGGTTGTGGGAAGGGAAGATTTCCTTTTTACATACATCACCATCTCCATGTGTCGGTGACAGGTGTTGAAATGAGTGGACAATTATTTCAAGTGGCAATGGAAAACTTAGCAAGATATTTGGAACGTACAAAGCCTTCCAGGTCCACTATTCAATTTGAACATCTTCTTGCTGAGGAGTACAAGGTGGATTTGGAGGAAAATCGTTTTTATTTCTTCAATCCTTTTTCCATTCAAATTTTCCAAAAAGTAATTGATAATATTCTTCTTTCTGTGGAGAATTATCCTAGAGCAGTGGATATTATCTTATATTACCCAACTTCAGAATACATACAGTTTCTCGAGTTACAAACTCCGTTTGAGCTACTAAAAGAAATAAGGGTTCCTGAATTGTACGAGCAAAATAGCGATGAACGGTTTATTATTTTTCGTTATGAATAAAAGGTCCCTGAGAAAGAGCCAACTCTTCTCCAAACCGGTTTAATCACTTTAACTTTTCTATTTAAATCTATCCTATTTTAAAAAATGGAGACAACTCGTTTTTTACAAGTTTGTCTCCATTCTCAAGCACCAAATAGATAGATGGTGATTAGAATAACTATTCTATAATTTCATCTAGAAGCTCTTTATATTTCACATACCATTCTTTCCATTGATTTTCTCTTGATTCAACTGTTCGCCCATCCAATAGTGCTTCTATAACATCAAGACAAACGTGCCATCCTGCTAAATCTTTTGTAGTTTGCTCTGTAAAAGAGGAGAGTGTCTGTATAAAAATTAACTGACATCCTACTTCATCACGAGATAATTCAAATCTAGCGATATCCGCATCCCACTCAAAAGCTAGAACTTTCAATGGTTCATAATCTAAAATTTTCATGTCGATAAAGGTGCCATCTTGCATATCGAATTTGATCAATCCACCTTTACGTAAATCCACTACTTCTAGTTCTGTGAACCATTGTTGTAACTTCTCATTATCCGTCAGCATAGCCCAGACATCTTCTACTGAATGTTGGAAATGACGTTCGTATCGTACAGTATAGATTCCATTTTCTTTTTGAACAGTTGCAATCATCGTTAGTTCCTCCTTAGGTTTTAAGTTAGAGACAGTGCATTGCTTCTTCTGCTTCATGCCATGGCACTTTATAACCTGTGCCTTTTGCGCAGAAAATAGAAGTAGATGTGTATTCAGGGTCTGCCTCTTTATTATAGCCAATTTTCTCAATAACTTCTTCCGTGTTATGACAACGGTCATACCCGCCAAATAGTAAATTAAGCGTTCCTTTACCATGTGTAAAAGAAGCAAAGGTTGTACTATATTTCATAAAAGTAGCAACGGGTACTCGTCCTTTTACAATTACTTTGTCTCCAATATTCTCTGGAGTTTCAAAGGTTCCGTGAGCTTGCTGAATATCCGATAAGACGCGTCCGATAAGATCCATATTTACTTTTAATTTATAGTCATAAAATGGCTCGAGTAGGACATTTTCTGCTTTCTCTAAGCCTTGTCGAAGTGCTCGGAAAGTTGCTTCTCTAAAGTCGCCGCCATGAGTATGTTCGTTGTGTCCGCGCCCGGTGAGTAATGTAATTTGGACATCTGTTAATGCAGAACCGGTTAATAACCCATGATGATCGCGTTCTAACAAATGATGCCTCACTAAGTTTTGATTGCCGATGGATAAGTCATTGGTATGACATACATTTTTAAAGGAAATACCGCTATTTCTTGTGGCCGGTTCGATTAATAAATGTACCTCCGCATAATGTTTTAAAGGCTCAAAGTGTCCATAACCTCGTACCGGGAAATCAATTGTTTCTTTATAAAGAATTCTAGGTTCTCCAAATGTAACTTGGAAATGAAAGCGTTCCTGTACTATTTGTTCGAGTACTTCCAGCTGAATAACACCCATCACATGCACATGAATTTCTTGAAAATGTTCATCCCAATAAACACGTAAAGATGGGTCTTCTGCATCTAATAGTTTAAAGCAACGTTGCACTTCTTTGATGTGGATGGTAGGATCAAATATAACTTTTGATTTTAGTGTTGGCACCATATTGAATTCTACTCTATTATTGGTTCCACCAATTCCATCGCCAATGAAAGCAGATGTAATGCCAGTTACTGCAACTAGTTCACCAGCAACAGCTTGATCAATCGTTTGAAACTTATTTCCACTATATACACGAATTTGTGTGATTTTCTCTGTTAGCTCCCCGTAATTCACTTCATCTCGAATTTTTAGGTTACCACTTAATAGTTTTAGAAAGGTGACTCGATTACCACTTTCATCATGGCGGATTTTATATACTTGTGCTGCAAAATCATCCTCTGAATTATAGGAAGTCTCCGTTAAAACATCTAGCATATCTAAAAATTCGATAATTCCTATATCCTTCAATGCTGAACCGCTGGCACAGGCAAAGATTTTATTTTCTTGAATCATTGTTTTCATTTTCTTTAGCCATAGTTCTTGCTCGAAACCAGTGTCCATGTATTTTTCTAAGAGTTCTTCATCGCGCTCGGCAATGAACTCGATTAACTCTTCGTCGAATAGATTTGTTAAATGACATACATCTTCGGAAAAGTTATTACGTATCTCTTCTAAAACAGCAGCTGCATTTGTTCCTTCATAATCTGTTTTATTTATAAAGAAAAAGGTTGGTACTCGGTGTTTACGAAGTAGCTGCCAAACTGTTTCCGTATGACCTTCTACTCCGTCAACTGCACTAATCAAAATAATTGCGTAGTCCATCACTTGTATAGCGCGCTCCATTTCAGGGGAGAAATCGACATGTCCTGGAGTATCAATAATGTAATAAGTAGAATCTTTATAGGAAAAGATGCCTTGATCGGCAAAAATAGTGATTCCTCTATTTTTTTCTATAGTATGACTGTCGAGAAAGGAGTCTTGATGATCAACACGACCTCTTTGTCTAATTGTTTTAGTATGATAAAGCAGTTGCTCAGAAAAAGTTGTTTTGCCAGCATCTACATGTGCAAGAATTCCAATTGTTTTGTGCATAAATGTCACCTCTTTTCATTTCGAATGAATGCTTTTATTATATCAAACGATATAGGAAAGAGCAGAGGGTGGTCATCTTGAGTTACTTGCAACTTAGAGAGTAGAACCATGGATGTGCGCTTGTCGCACACTCCCGCATGATGGTTATAGGATTATTCTTCTCCTCATGCGGCGTGAGTGTAAGGAGCGCATTGTGAAGATTATAAGTAAGAATCTTTCTAATAGAGTATCAAGAAGCTCCCGAAATTCCATCTTCGGGAGCTTACAAATTTAATAGGAAAGCTTCTATTCATTAATTATCCAATAAGCCTTGAACCTGTTTCCTAAAGTTGTAGGAGGGCGAAGGACAGACAAACGCCATAAAATTACCGAGAAAAAGAGGAGGCTCGTGACGTAGTCACGAGCCTCCTCTAAAAAAAACACGGTAATAATATAGTTTAAGTCTATCCAAAGCACTCTGGAAACTTTTGAAACCAGGTCTTAGGGGTGCTCTTGCGTTTTTTTATAGGGCACTTTTAGAAGCATTCAGCTTCAAACGTTTAAGTGTTTTCCATACAAATCCATCATGCGGCATGAATAGGAACACAATCATAAATAATATTCCTATCATTGACGCCATCATTCCTGCAATGGATGTATTCCATAGTTTGGCAAGGTAGTATCCCGTTATTGCTGCGGTAACCCCTAAGGCCATGCTCCATAAAATCATCCCCCGAACACTTTTACTTAACAAATAGGCGGTCGCTGCAGGTCCGATTAGCATCGCTACAACAAGAACTGCCCCGACGCTATCAAAAGCCGCAACAGTTGTTAAGGAAACAAGGGTCATGTAAGAATAATGCATAATCATAATCGGTAAACCGATTGTTAAAGCAAAAACTGGATCAAAAGTAGTAAGTTTAATCTCTTTGTAAAAAAATACGAGAAATAATATATTCAAGATAAGTACAATGGATAGCATCCAAACAGCTTTAGGCATTGTAAAACCTAAAATGCTCCAAGTATCCCAAGGGACAAATGCAATTTCCCCCATTAATACATGCTCCACATCCAAGTGGACGTTTCCAGCAAACAATGTAATAAACAAAACTCCTAATGCAAATAAAGAGGTAAATACTACCCCTATTGCAGCATCCTCTTGTAATCCTCCAGATTGTAGCACTTGCACAAGATAAGTAGTAAGCAGCCCTGCGATTGCTGCACCGAGTAGCATCCAAAATCCATTGAGTGATTGGGTAATCATAAATGCAATCACAATGCCGAATAACACGGTGTGGCTAATGGCGTCGGCAATCATCGCCGTTTTGCGTAAGATTAAAAAAACTCCCGTTAATCCACATGTAATACCAACCATTGCTCCAGTTAGCAACACCCAAAACTCATTCATGTTCCATCGCCTCCCGTGTTACTGGCCGTTGTTTAAATGCTTTCTTTTTACGTGATTTAGAGAGTAAACCTCTGGTTGGCGCGAAAAAATAAGAAATTAAAAATAGAAAGGAAGCACTTAAAACGATGATCGGACCTGTCGATAAACCTGTTCGCAAAGAGCTGATCAATGTTCCTAAAGCACCTGATAGAGCTCCAAAGAAAGCGCTTGTCACAAGGATAATTCCTAGATGACTGGACCAAAATCTAGCTGCGGCAGCAGGTATGATGAGCATTGCAGCCATTAAAATAACTCCAACCGCTTGAATACCCGTCACAATGGTTAGTACAGTAAGTGCTGTTAGTAAAATTCGTAAACGTTCAACAGGTAAACCGATGCCCTTTGCAAACACAGGATCAAAAATCATTAACTTCCATTCTTTAAAAAACAACAAACACATGAATATGATTAAGAGGGCACTTCCAGACAACCAAATTAGGTCACTTTTAGCCATCGTTGCAGCCTTACCGAAAATAAAATCATTCAAACCACTTTGATTTCCTGCGCCACTCTGATTTACAAGTGTAATTAACACAATACCAATTCCAAAAAACACAGACAGTACAAGCCCTATAGCAGCATCTGCTTTTAACTTAGATTGACTTACAATCCATTGAATCGTATAAACAGCTATTGCAGAGGTAATAGCAGCCCCTAACATTAGAATAGGTAAATCCTTTTGTTGAAGAATCAAATAGGCGATAGCAATGCCGGGAAGTGCAGCATGTGCCGCTGCGTCTCCAACTAAACTTTGCTTTTGAAGAAAGGCGAAGGTTCCATTTAAACCAGCAGCAATTCCAAGTAATATAGCTCCTGCAAGTACCCAAAGTAAGTTTCCAGTAATCATTGTTTAATCACCTCTCTGATCCATAAAAAACAATTTTCCACCATAGGCATCCTGCAAGTTATCTTTTGTAAAAGTTTGTTCTGTTGGACCTGATGCAATAATGGATTGATTTAATAAAACAATCCAATCAAAGTATTCAGGTGCAGTTTGCAGGTCATGATGTACGACAAATACTGATTTTCCTTGAGATTTTAGATCTTTTAAAATGGCTATGATGGTTCGCTCTGTTGCAGCATCAACCCCTACAAACGGTTCATCCATAAAGTAAACATCTGCTTGTTGGGCGAGTGCCCGAGCTAAAAATACACGTTGCTGCTGCCCGCCGGATAGTTGACCTATTGATTTATCAGCAAAAGCTTCCATTCCAACGTTTTTTAAGCAGTCCATCGCAATTTGCTTATCCTTTGAGGAGGGTTTTTTTATCATACCAATATGTCCGTAGCGTCCCATGAGTACTACGTCTAGTGCATTGGTTGGAAAATCCCAGTCGACGGCATTTCTTTGTGGAACATATCCAACTGTAAGATTCTTTGGGTTAAGGGCACGTTCTAAAATATGAATAGAACCTTTTTTATTTGGTAATTGATTTAATATAGCTTTAATTAATGTTGATTTTCCAGCACCATTTGGTCCGATAATGCCAGTTAAACGACCGACTGGAACTGTTAAACTTACATCTTTTAATACAATTTTCTCTTCATAGGCAACAGATAAGTTATTTACTTGTAATGCGTTCATTTTACTCACTCCTATTTTAGGGAATCGACAATCGTATTGACATTATGTTTGTACATTCCAATATAAGTACCTTCTTCTGTACCTTCAGCACCCATCGCATCTGAGAAAAGCTCGCCACCAATTTGTATGGAGTGACCTTTTTCCTTTGCCCCTTCAATAACTGCTTTCATTGCTTTATCAGAAACACTTGATTCGATGAAAACTGCTTTAATATTTTGATCAACAAGAAAATCTACAATGTTTTGAATATCCTTTATGCCATATTCAGAATCTGTACTCAAGCCCTGTAAACCTCTTACTTCCATTCCATGACTTCTTCCAAAATAGTTAAATGCATCATGTGCTGTTACAAGAACTCGTTGCTTTTCTGGAATTTCACTAATACGTTGGTCAGTCCAAACAGATAAATCGTTTAATTTTTGGAAGTATACTTTTTCATTTTTTAAAAATTCATCTTGGCTATTGGGTATTTCTACGACAAGAGTCTTTGTAATTTCTTTAACAGCTAGTTGCCAAACTTCTACATCAAACCAAATATGTGGATCAGAGAGTTCAGGGTGCAGTTCGTTACGCAAAACTTTATCTTTTGGAAGAGCATCTCCAATGGCGTGAACCGTTTTTTCTACTTTCATTTTTTCAAAAATATCGCTCATTTTTCCTTCAAGCTCTAAACCGTTATAAAAAATAATGTCGGCTTCTTCTAAGGTTTGTAAATCACCTTGAGTTGCCTTGTAAAGATGGGGGTCGACTCCAGGACCCATCAAGGACTTTACGATGACGTGATCTCCTGCTATTTCCTTTACAGCATCCGCAATTTGTCCTGTAGTCGTAACAACTAAGGGCTTATGCTCTTTTCCCATACTTTCATCCGTTTTGTTACTACAGCCTGCAATAAATAAAACAGCAGTAAAAATTAATAATATCCACTTCTTCAAAACCACCACTCCTCTTTCCTTTACTCCAATTTATTTCCTGAAGGAAACTTTTAGAATAAAAAAATTTATTTTTTTCATTCGGACTAATATTTTTCCTAAAGGAAACTTTTATTCAATAGGTTAACATTTCATTTTCATATTGTCAAAGTACTTTATGTAAACTTAATAAAAAAGGTGACATCAAAATTTGGACGATTATTTTTTTATAATGCTATACTGAAGGGACAATTAAAGTAAGGTGAGGAGGTAACAACTATGCAATATTCAAAAACAAAGATGGAGCAGTTGGTGAAACATAGTGCAGAGCTTTCAAAACGTTTAAAAGAGGTCATGAAAGAGCATGACTTAGAAAAGAGTTTTGCGTTAAAAGCTTTGTATCATTCCGAAGTTAAAGATGGCGGAAAATATCAAAGGGATTATCAGGATTTATAATTATGCGTGCCAATGATCGTTGAATTGGCACGTTTTTTAATTAAACTTTTAAGTTTGTTAACTATTCAGAATATATCATATTAATAGACTATAATCGTTTATAATAGAGAAAGAGAAATTAGAATAAGGGGAGAAATGATGAAAACACTTGTTAGTAAAATCCACGATATGATTGGCCAGTCAAAAGGTATATGGGCAATTGTTTTAGAGGACTTGAACTTTGGAGAGAAATGGGAACTAAATGGAGATGAACTTTTTTACGCAGCAAGTGTTATAAAAGTACCTATAATGGCTGCGGTCTTCAATGCTGTTGAACGTGGGGAATTTTCTCTTTCAGATCAAATTGTTCTAAAAGAAGAAGACTATGTAGGTGGTTCCGGAGTCTTACAACACTTTACGACGGGTACTGCACTTTCCATTCAAGATATAATAATGCTAATGATTATTCAAAGTGATAATACAGCAACGAATATACTGATAGATCTTGTTGGATTTGATAGTGTTGTGCAGTCGATGAATGAAGTAGGGATGGAGAAAAGTACATTTTACAACAAATTAATGATGAACAATCCTAATCCAAAAGGTTTTAATCAAATTTCCGCTAATGATATAGCTATGCTCTTAAAGCAGATGGCTATAGGAGAATTAGTAAGTGCTAAAGCTAGTGAACAAATGATTAATATAATGAAAAAGCAACAAATAAAAGATTGTTTACCAGAAAGGCTACCTTCTCCTTATTCGAATTTTAATAATGGAATGAACGCTTGGGAGTTAGCTCATAAAACAGGTTGGATCCCTGGTAATCGTCATGATGTTGGTATCTTTTTCGTCGGTGACAGAAAACTAATTGCTACTGTTTTATCGAAGGAAGAAGACGATTTAGTATCCAAGAGAATCCTCTCCGAAATAGGAGAAGCGATATACAATTATTTAAGTAACTGAAAGGAGTACAGCTATGACTACTATAAAAAATATCACGATTATAGGACTAGGGGCTATAGGTAGTGTATATGGCAATCTATTGCAGAGAGTAAGCGATTTAAATGTTCGTGTATTGGTGGATTCTGACAGAAAATCTCGTTACGAATCAGAAGGGATTTTTGTAAATGAGGAAAGAATTCCATTTGCTTATATTACCCCAAACGAAAAAACAGTTGAAGCAGACCTTATTATTATAGCTGTAAAGTATAGCCAATTACCAAGAGCTATAGAAGATATTCGCAATCAAGTAGGTGACAACACTATTATTATGTCCTTACTAAATGGAATAACGAGTGAGGAAGAAATAGCAGAGGTTTATGGGGACGATAAAATAGTCTACGCCATTAGTAATGGCATAGATGCGACGAGAGAAGGAACTTCTGTTTTCTGTTCTAATCCTGGGAAAATATCCTTTGGAAAGAAACGTAATGAAACTATTTCTGAAAAGTTAATAGCAATAAAAGAATGCTTTGACCGCGCACAAATTCCGAACGATATACCGGCAGATATGGAGCACGTGCTTTGGTACAAATTTATGATTAATGTGGGAATCAACCAAACTTCTGCAGTTACTAAAGCTAACTATGGAGTGTTTCAAAAGGTACCTTATGCAAGAGAGCTAGCGAAAGCAGCAATGATGGAAGTTGTTCAGCTGGCCCAATTGCAAAACATCGCATTAAAAGAAATGGATATCGATGTATTTTTCGATACGATTATTAGCTCCTTAAGTGAGGAAGGAAAGCCCTCGATGCTTCAAGATATAGAGGCTGAAAGATTTACGGAAGTGGCCATGTTTTCTGAGAAAATGATAGAACTTGGGCAGCGATTTAACATAGAAACCCCCGTTAACCAAATACTGTTTCAAACAATTAAAACATTAGAAAGTCGCTTTAATTATTGAGTTAGGTGCATGATGTTTACTCTCTACATAAATAGACGTGGCGAGACAGAGTGGAACATGCAGCAAAAGATGCAAAGCAGACAGGATTCTGAGTTATAATTCTGGGAATATTTTAGTTGTTACTCACTCCGTTGTTATAAAATGTTTACTATCTATTTTTAAAACATTTCCAATTGGAAAATTACTGAATCCACCTAATATTCAAGATACAAGCTTAACTGTAGTAGAAGTTCACGATAAGGGATATAACATTCTTTCAGAAGGGGATATCTCCCATAAGGAAGTTGTAAAATTAAAACCGATTTCCCTTTTAGAGAAATCGGTTTTTACATATACCATTATTGCGTATATTTATGTCTCAGAACGAAAGGTTTTCCCGAGTTCGTTGCCAAGCCCAAAATAATGACGGAAATTATAGATGAGAGGACTCCACTTATTTGGATCGATATGATTCTCTCCTATAATAATCTCATTATGGGCATGTATATGTATAGCTTGTGTCTCAACGATTGCAAAGTTAGGAGAATAATCAGGAATTCTTATGTTTCTCACACTTGCTTCTATTTGCAATGGACATTCTATAATTCGAGATGGTTTTACCGATACGGAATCTATAGGAGTTAACTCGCTAACGTTATATTTATCTTTAGCATAAGTAAAACCGTTCTCTTTTTTATTTTCCGGAACAGGATTTTTCCCAGTGAAAGGCGCTAATTTTTCAACGTTTTCCCATAATGAAGGATTAGGAACATTGATCACACATTCAGGATGTCGTTCTAAATTTTCAATCGCTTTACCGCCGAGACCAATTCCTAGAACAATACAATCCCCTAATACCCATGAGGATGAAATAGGACTGATATTTACTGTTTCATCCTCATTCCACGTAGTTAGTAAAATAACGGGAGTCCCGTAGTATAAAACTTTTGGTTTAATAATTTTTGTTTTCGGAATCATTATCATTTTTTTCATCTAAACTTTTCCCCCTATTTAAAAGTTCTTTCTCATTTAGTGTAGAATATAAATACATCGATAATCATCGAAGTATGGATTACATAGGAGGAAATTAAAGTGAATGCAAATCCTAATGTAGCAATGGTTGCTACTCTTGTGAGTGAAGCTTCACGGGCAGCGATCTTAACAGCACTATTAGATGGTAGATTTCATCCTGCAAGTGAATTAGCCTATATGGCTGGAGTCAAACCACAAACAGCGAGTTTTCATTTAAAAAAAATGGTCGATGCAAACGTGGTCGCTGTTGAAAAATATGGAAGACATCGATACTATGGAATTCAAAATCAGGAAGTTGCCCAAGTTATGGAATCATTGTTATCAATAACTCCTCCAATTAAAGTAAAGTCATTAAATCAAAATTTAGAGGATAAGGCAATACGTTCTGCAAGGACTTGTTACGATCATCTGGCAGGGGCCTTTGGTGTAGAGTTAACTAGTTCTTTAATTAGAGAAGGAATCCTTTATGAAGAAGAGAAATGTTTCGGTGTTACCGAAAAGGGAAAGGAATTCTTTGCAGCTTTTCAAATTGATCTGGAAGAAGTGAAGAATAAGCGGCGTTCATTTTCACACAAATGTCTAGATTGGAGTGAAAGACGTCACCATCTTGCTGGAGCATTAGGAAATGCTCTTTTAGAAAGACTATTAGAATTAAGTTGGATTGAACGTTTACCTAAAACTCGAGCGATAAAAGTAACTCCTAAAGGTAAAGAGGCACTAAAAGAAAGATTTTCAATTGATTTATAAATTTGACTAAGTTAATTTACAGCAGCCGATTCCTTATTGAAAAGGAATCGGCTGTTTGACATTTTGTTCTAATTATTTCGCTGTAACGCCACCATCAACAGGTAGTTCAATACCTGTGATGTATGAGGATGCATCAGAAGCTAAGAATAGTACAGCTTCTGCAACTTCTATTGATTGGCCAACGCGTGGCAGGGCGGTTTGGGACAAGAACCATTGACTCATTTTTTCGTCTTCCATATAAGCCTTACTCATTGGAGTGACAATAAAGCCAGGGTGCACAGAGTTTACACGGATATTATCTTTTCCATAGTCAACTGCACAAGCTTTTGTTAACATGCGTACTGCCCCTTTTGAAGAAGTGTAAGCACCAGCCCCTGAGCTACCTTTTAATCCAGCAATAGATGAGATATTTACAATAGAACCGCCTCCATTAGCGCGGAAATGTGGTAAACCTAATTTAGTACCTAAAAATATGCTCTTTACGTTAATATTCATAATTTGATCCCATTGTTCTATTGTTAGCTCCTCCATAGTAGGGCGTTGGCTAATTCCAGCATTGTTTACAAGGACATCTAATTTACCAAAAGTTTTAATCGTTTCCTCGTAAACTTTTCCCCAATCTTCCTCTGAAGTGACATTGTGCGCTAAAGCAATTGCTTCTCCGCCAGCTTCCTTAATTTCCGCTACTACTTCTTGTACAGCCGCTTCGTTAATATCAGTTGCAACAACTTTGGCACCTTCACTAGCGAATAACAATGCCTCTTCACGACCCATACCAGAACCAGCACCAGTAATAATTGCTACCTTTTCTTCTAATCTAGCCATTTGTACTACCTCCAGAAAGTATTTTAACGTTAAAATATCTAAATTACAGATTTATTATACAACCAAGTGGTAGCGTTTACAAATGAAAAGAAAAGTCAATTATTAGCAACTAATTACTATTAAGTTCTTTCGTTATTGCACGGCCAGTTTCTCTACCTGTAAAGATACAGCCACCTAAAAAAGTACCTTCCAGTGACCGATAGCCATGTACTCCTCCACCGCCAAAGCCAGTAACTTCACCTGCTGCATAAAGGCCAGGGACGGGATTTCCTGAAGCATTTAAAACTCGACCAGCTAAATCTGTTTGAAGACCACCAAGTGTTTTGCGTGTAACAATATTCAAACGAACAGCAATTAAAGGACCATTTTTCGGATCAAGAATTTTGTGAGGAGGAGCTACACGTATTAACTTATCTCCAATATAATTTCGAGCACCTCTAAGAGCTGTAATTTGAAGATCCTTCGTAAATTTATTTTCTATCTCTCGATCTCGTGCCTCTATTTGACTTTGAATTTTTTCTACGTTTAATAGATTACTTTTTGTAATTTTATTCATACCATTCACAAGGTCTGGTAAATTATTTGCAACTATGAAGTCTTCTCCTTTATCCATAAAAGCTTTTACTGGAGCAGTCGGGCCAGGTAGAACTCTTTTTAATACTTCTTTAACACTCTTTCCGGTTAGGTCTGGATTCTGTTCGGATCCAGAAAGTGCAAATTCTTTTTCTATGATCTTTTCCGTTAAGATAAACCAAGAATAATCAAATCCCGTTTTTTGAATAGCTTCTAATGTTCCAAGTGTATCGAAGCCAGGGAAGTTTGGTGCTGGGAAACGCTGACCCTTTGCATCTAGCCAAATAGAAGATGGTCCTGGAAGAATTCGAATTCCATGATCTTTCCAAATAGGATTCCAATTTTTGATGCCTTCCGTGTAATGCCACATTCTGTCTTTGTTTACAAGGCGTCCGCCGGCATTTTGAGAAATAGCGACCATTCGTCCATCCACATGTTCTGGTACACCCGAGATCATATTCTTAGGAGGCTTACCAAGTCGTGCCGGCCAGTTTTCCCGAACTAATTCATGGTTAGCACCTATTCCGCCACTCGTCACTATTACTGCGTGGGCAAAGTATTTGAAATCTCCAATTACTTCCCGAGAGCTTGCTTCCCCTCGGTTTACATTGCTTGGAATAAGTACAGATCCCAGTGCACCAACTACTCGCCCATTTTCTACCATTAGTTCATCAACTTGATGGCGAGGTTTATATTCAACAAGTCCTTTATTAATAGCAGACCGTACACGATTTTCAAAGGGTTTTACAATGCCAGGACCAGTTCCCCAAACAATATGGAATCTAGGGACTGAGTTACCGTGTCCTTCTGCAAGATATCCACCCCGTTCCGCCCATCCGACTACAGGAAAAAAACGAACTCCTTGTTTATGCAACCATTCTCTTTTTTCTCCTGCTGCAAAGCGAACATAAGCTTCTGCCCATTTCTTTGCCCAAAAGTCTTCATCGTCATCTCTATCAAACCCAGCGGTTCCCAGCCAGTCTTGCCAAGCCAATTCAACTGAATCTTTTATACCAAGTCTTCTTTGTTCTGGAGAATCCACTAAAAATAATCCGCCGAAAGACCACCAAGCCTGTCCCCCAAGTGAGTTTTCTGGTTCTTGATCTAGAAGTAAAACCTTTTTCCCAGCATCGGCCAGTTCCACCGTTGCAACTAAGCCAGCTAATCCTGCACCTATTACTATCACGTCAAATTTCATTTCCCATCCCCCGATTTTCAATAAAATTCTGAAACTTATTGTCATTATATTCCTTCTAGAAGTGAATAGCTATTCAGTTTCGGCAAAAAATTATGCATGGTATAATAGGAATTATATTGGAGGGAATAAATTGACGAACATTAGCCGACAACCGGCATTCATTTATACATATGCATATAATGATGCAGAACGCTCTCTATGTCATTTGGAGATGCGCTCTTTTTTTGGAATAGACACGGAGTTAAAAATATTGAAAAGCCATATAAAAATCGATCCCAATAGAAGTCCTTTTATGAAGGGAAGATTAGAGATATTAGCAGATGGTGATGGAGTAGAGGAAATTATTGCTCAAGCACCTGCTTTTGGAACTGAAGAAGAAACGAACAAAGTAATATTTTTAAAAATTAACGATCGCCAAGGAACAGATAAAATTGAGAATAAAGAACGTCTTCAAATTGAGCGTGCTATAGGCAGTGAAATGCAAGGTGATTTTGATCTACATAATCCCGATCAGTTATTTGCTATTGTTCCATTCGGTGGACGCTGGTATTTTGGTACGTATACAAAAAGCGAACCTATCTGGTTTCATCATATGAAAAAACCAAAAGAATATTCTACTGCTTTAAGCACTCGTGTTGCTAGGGCTGTTGCAAATATTGCAGTTCCACACCCAGAAGGAATTCGAGCAATCGATCCCTGCTGTGGAATCGGAACGGTTCTTGTAGAAGCACTATCCATGGGTATCGATATTGTCGGAAGAGATATAAACCCTCTTGTTTGTGTTGGTTCAAGGGAAAATATCGCATACTTTGGTTTAACCGGAGATGTGCAAAAAGGGGCAATTGAAGATATTACGGAAACCTATGATGTGGCTATTATTGATTTGCCATATAACTTATATACCCATGCATCATGGGATGAACAGTTTGAAATATTAAAGCATGCTAGAAGAATTGCAAAAAAGGTAGTCATCGTCACAATTGAATCAATGGATGAACGATTAAATTCGGTGGGCTTCCAAATAATCGACCGGTGTGTAACGAAGAAACAGCTGTTTTCTCGTGAAATAGTTGTCTGTCAGTAAAAAGTAATGAGAAAGGAGAGTATAGGATGAAAGACCTTTCTGTTAAGGCGCTTTTAGATGTAATTGGTGAGTTATTTTCGGATGAAATCTCTATTGCAGTTTCTAATACAGAGGAATATATCTATTATCGACCAAGCAAAAGAATCGATTTAAAAATTTCCCCAGGAGATCCGGTAAAAGAGGGAACAATTGCATATAAAGCTATGCATAGTAAGCAAAAGGCTTCGGAATTTATTGATAGGGAAGTTTTTGGGGTACCATATCATGGAATGGCAGTTCCTTATGAATTTAAAGGAGAACTGGAAGGGTGTGTTTTAGCGATTTACCCTGCTTTTACAGAAGGAAAATCAGTAATCACAATCAAAACGCCAGATGGCTGGGTTCCTATTCCATTTTCAGAGGTATTGTATTTAGAAGCGAGAGATCGTAAAACATATATTGTAACGAAGCATTTATCGGGAACGCATGCTAGTTCGCTACAAGACTTTGAATATAGGCTACCAAGAGAAATGTTTATTCGATGCCATCGATCGTATATTGTAAATGTTCATCATATAAAAGAAATTTATCCAGATACACATTCTACTTTCGTACTTGCGATGGATAATGAAGAAAAAATTTCAGTGAGTCAATCCTACTCAAGCTACTTTCGCAAGTTATTAGGATTCTAAACAGAAATGTTTGAATAAGGGGAAGTTACCCTATTATTCAAGCGTTTTTTTTGCTTTAAATACATTAAAAAGAAGAACGAATAAAAAGAAAATATAAATTATACTGTTTCGGTATAGTTATTTTCTGTTTCATTCATCTATTAATAAAACTTATCAAGTTTTTTCGAAATTGTGACAAATACACGATAAGATTTATTTAATGTACTTTTTCGAAGGAGATGAATTTTATGGAAAATAATCTTAAGCGAATTAAAGATAGTAGTTTACATAGTCTTGTAGTTGGAGCAGATGAAGCTGCCTCATGGATTCAAGACGGAATGACATTAGGTTTAAGCGGATTTACACGTGCGGGTGATGCGAAAGCGGTTCCATTTGCTTTAGTAGAAAGAGGAAAAAATGAAAAATTTAAAGTTAATATTTTTACAGGGGCATCGTTAGGCTCTGATTTAGATAAATTACTGTCCGAAGCAGGTATTATTAATAAGCGTTTACCATTCCAAGCAGATGCGACCATGCGAAAAAATATAAATGATGCGAATCATTTATTTGTAGATCAGCATTTATCACATACTGCAGAAATGATACGTTCAGGTGTATTACCTACAATTGACTTCGCTATTGTGGAAGCGGTTTCAATTACTGCGGATGGAATGATTATACCTACTACATCTGTTGGAAACTCATTAACATTTGTGTCACAGGCAAAAAATATAATTGTGGAAATTAACATGGAGCATTCCGAATTATTAGAAGGATTACACGATTTATACGAACCAGCAGAGCAAGGGAAAAGAAAGCCAATTCCTCTAACTAAAGTAGAGGATCGAATTGGAACAATTGGGATTCCTTTTGATATAGCAAAGGTTAAAGGAATTGTGTTCACGAACCATAAAGATTCACCTTCAGCTATTGTGCCACCAGATCAGGAGACGCAAGAAATGGCTAATCATTTAATGGACTTTTTGCGAGAAGAAGTAAAGGCAGGTCGACTTACAAATAAATTGGCACCACTCCAAGCTGGAATAGGCTCCGTTGCAAATGCCGTATTACACGGAATGATTGACTCTGAGTTTGAGGATCTGCAAGTCTATTCAGAAGTACTTCAAGACTCCGTTTTTGAACTAATGGATGCTGGAAAAGTGAATTTTGCGTCTGCTTGTTCGATTACACTGTCAGCAGAAAAAATGGAGCAAGTTTACGGAAATCTAGAAAATTATCGTGACCAACTTGTGATAAGACCACAGGAAATCACCAATCATCCTGAAATCATTCGTCGACTCGGATTGATAGCTATAAACACGGCGCTTGAATTTGATATTTACGGAAATGTCAACTCCACCCATGTTTCTGGAACTAAAATGATGAATGGCATTGGGGGCTCTGGAGATTTTGCTCGTAATTCACGTATAGCAATTTTTGTTACGAAATCTATTGCAAAAGGTGGCAATATCTCAAGTGTTGTTCCATTCGTCTCTCATGTCGATCATACAGAGCATGACGTGGATGTAGTAGTGACGGAGCAAGGCTATGCGGACCTTCGTGGATTAGCGCCTAGAGAACGTGCTGAGCTAATCATTGAAAATTGCGTGCATCCAATGTATAAAGAACAATTAAGGAATTATTATAAGGAAGCATTAACAAGAGGAGGACAAACTCCTCATGTGTTGGAAAAAGCATTTTCATTCCACACGAGCCTAGCGGAAAATGGAACAATGCTAGATAAAGTAAATTCTATTGCATAAGTTAAAAACCGATTCCAAGATAAACGGAATCGGTTTTTTTAATAGTATATAGAATGTGTTTCAGCAACTTGGAGAAGATAACACGGATGTGTGCTTGCCGCACGCTACGCATGAGCCTCCGCAGGATGAGTCGCTCTTGCGGCGTGTAATGCGCACATCCTGAAAACATCAGTTGATACAGTACCACTTTAATAAAATTAGTTAAACCAAGATTCGTAGAATCTGCATGCATATTTATTAGTGCAGTATCATTTCGCATCCTGGTTTAAAAATTACGGAGTCTATTATTAAAGAACGAAAGAGACTTTTCTACTTAGTAGTTGTCTAGATTTAGAAGCCGTTATATATTTTTATCAAGGATATATTAGAAAAAGTAATAAACTCTAATCTAAAGAGAAGTATGGATAGCTCCCGAAATTGCATCTTCGGGAGCTTACAAAAAATAGGATAGTATCTTTTCTCTATTTATCCCAAAAGCTAATATCTAGTTTCCAAAAGTTGCAGGAGGGCGAAAGTCAGACAAAGGCCACAGCATTACCGAAAAAAGAGAGGAGGGACGTGACACTAGTCACGACCCCCCTCTCCTAAAAACCAAACGGTAATGATGTAGCACAAAGGCGTCCACAGCACTCCGGAAATATTTGAAAACAGATATTAGATTTAAAGGGCGCTTGCGCTTTTCTTAGTGGATATCTCTTTTCTTAAATCTTCCACCGCGAACTTCAGCAATATTGCCTAGGGCAAGAAAAGCGTGATCATCAAACTCTTCTACAATAGATTTTAACTTGGCTTCTTCCAGTCGCGTAACAACAGTGAAAATAACTTTTTTATTGTCTCCTGTATATGCACCTTCTCCATGTAAATAGGTTACACCACGCCCTAAACGATCCATAATTGCGTCGCCAATATCCTCGATATGGTCACTGATGATATAGACAGATTTAGACTCATCTAATCCTTCAATTACAATATCAATC
The DNA here is from genome assembly GCF_037104765.1 of Psychrobacillus mangrovi. NCBI lineage: Bacteria > Bacillati > Bacillota > Bacilli > Caryophanales > Bacillaceae > Psychrobacillus > Psychrobacillus mangrovi. The sequence goes on from NZ_JBAWSY010000017.1 coordinate 55,681, forward strand.
GTTTTAAATGCGATAAAATATGCCAGAAATGAGTACATTGCCTGTTCCCATGTAAATACAAAACCAGCAATTGCGAAAATGACTAAGTTAATAATCATAATGATTTCACCAACAGAAAATGGGGTCGCTTTATTAAATAAGATCGCTAGTATTTCCGATCCGTCTAAAGAACCTCCATTACGAATGACAAGGCCCACTCCCATGCCTAAAACAATTCCACCAAACACGGTAGAAAGTAATAAATCAGATGTAATAGCATCAATATTATGTAAATAAGAAGTACAAATGGATAAGACCGTAATACCAAATAACGTTGATAATGCGAAGGTTTTTCCTATTTGTTTATAACCTAGGAAAAAGAAAGGGATGTTCAAAATAAATATAAAAATACCTAAACGAACACCTGTAAGATGAGATAAGATGATGGATACCCCTACTACTCCTCCGTCTAAAATCTGGTTAGGGACTAAAAATAGTTCCAATCCAATGGACATTAATATTGCTCCAAGGGCAATCATAAATATTCGTGCAAACAAGACTTTTTTGGGGGTACTTTTATGCGGGACTTTAACTGGTCTAACGGTCATGTTTGCACTATTTGCTATGTCGCTCAATTTCAATCTCCTCTTTTCTGAAAATAGCTTATAATTTATTTTATAGAATATTTATGCATAGTGAAAGAGGAAATGGATATTAAAATCATATTTCTTGACAGTGACAAGTGATGTAATTATGATGGTTACATCGGAAGGTGAAAAGACATGAAAATAAGCAGTCGATTTACAGTGGCAGTTCACATACTATCTCTCATAAATTATGATCGTAATGTTATTTGTACTTCAGAGTGGATTGCAGAAAGTGTAAATACAAACCCAGTAGTAATTCGAAGAGTTATGGGTAAGCTAAAAAATGCAGGACTCATAGATATTCGTCGTGGGCTAGGTGGAGCAACCCTTCAAAAACCGTTACAGGAAATAACCTTATTAGATGTGTATCGAGCGGTAGATGTGGTAGATGAGGGAGAATTATTTCAAATGCATGAAAACCCGAATCCGAATTGTCCAGTAGGAGCTAATATTCAAGGTGTCCTCGAATTAATTCTTTTTCGTGCTCAAGATGCCATGGAAACGGTATTAAAAGAAGTTACAATGGAAGAACTAGTAAATGTTTTGAATCGAAAAATTGGATAGTTATTCAATTTTTTTGATATAGTTGTAACCGTTTTGGTTACAATAAAAAATAATATCTTTGGAGGGAATTTAAATGAAAATTGGTGTAATTGGAGCAACAGGAAAAGCAGGTAACTTAATTTATAAGGAGGCTGTTGACAGAGGGCATGAAGTAAGTGCAATTGTAAGAAACGCTTCTAAAATAGAAGATAAGAATACAACTGTATTAGAAAAGGATATTTTTGATTTAACAGGTGAAGACATGAAGCAATTTGATGTAGTAGTGAATGCAATTAGTGCTCCTCCTGGGCAAGAACATTTGCATGTGGAAGCAGGGAAGTCATTAATCAATGAATTAAAAAATGCACCTGAAACAAAATTAGTTGTTGTTGGTGGGGCAGGAAGCTTGTTTGTAGACGATGCTAAAACAATCAGATTAATGGATACACCTGAGTTCCCTAAAGAATTTCTTCCAACGGCCTCAAACCAAGGGAAAAACTTAGAAGACCTAAAAGCATCAGAAGCAATCCAATGGACATTTGTTAGCCCTGCTGCATTCTTTAATCCAGAGGGAAAAAGAACAGGTGCATACCAAAAGGGGAAAGATAATTTTATTGTAAATGCAAAAGGCGATAGCTACGTAAGTTATGCGGATTATGCTGTAGCTGTTGTAGATGAAATAGAAAATCCTCAGCATGTAAACGAACGTTTTACAGTTGTATCAGAAGCGGAGTAAGCCGATGGAGATTGGTATTTATACCTTTGGTGATCTCGGTCCAAATCCGCTCACTGGAGAAACAACAAGCATGTCACAGCGACTAAAAGAAATAATAGAACTTGGCAAAATGGCAGATGAAGCAGGGCTGGATATTTTCGGAGTAGGAGAACACCATCGACTAGATTACACGATATCTTCTCCTGCTGTTGTACTTTCAGCAATAGCCCAAGCAACGCAAAATATTAAGTTAACAAGTGCAACGTCTGTATTAAGTACTTTAGATCCGGTTCGTTTATTTGAAGACTTTGCAACTTTAGATCAAATCTCAAATGGGAGAGCGGAAATTATCGCTGGACGAGGGGCATTTATAGAGTCTTTTCCGCTTTTTGGATATGATTTAAAAGATTATGATGCTTTATTTGAAGAAAATATTAAATTACTTCAGCTATTAAATAAGGATGAAATAGTTACTTGGCAAGGGGAATTTCGGCCAAATCTAACAAATGCAATGATATCTCCTAGACCAATTCAAGAGAAACTTCCAATTTGGATAGGAGTTGGCGGTACCCCAGAAAGTGCAGTTCGAGCAGGCAGACTTGGAACTGGAATGGCTCTTGCTATCCTTGGCGGAGATCCACGACATTTTAAACCACTTGTAGATTTGTATATACAAGCTGGAATGGATGCAGGTCATGCACCTGAAAGTTTAGCTGTTGGAGTTACTGGCCACACGTATATTGCTAAAGATACGCAACAAGCTAAAGATGAATTTTATCCATATTACTCTAATTATTGGTCCTATGTAAATAAACAAAGAGGTATGGGTACAAGAATGTCTCGTGCTGATTTTGAACAAATGGCTAGTCCAGCAACTGCATTATTTGTAGGTAGTCCACAACAAATCATTGAAAAAATTCTTGTTCAACATGAGTTATTTGGCCACAAGCGTTTCATTGCACAGATGGATATTGGAGGCCAATCATTTAGTACGATAGCAAAAGGATTAGAACTTCTGGCTACAGAAGTTGCTCCAATAGTAAGAAGAGAGACAAATAAATAGATGTTAAAAAGACTTGAGTGCTCACTAATGCCTCAAGTCTATTTTTTTACCCCAGCGGTATAAATAATTGAAATATTTAATATTTTCTGCCAAAATGAATATGAAACTATTACTTATTAAATAGTTTTGAAAGCGCATACAAAAATTTGTGTCTGCATAATATGTTTAATGCGAGAACAATTATGAAGGGGAGGAATTACAGAATGGTTTATGCATTTCCGAATACAGAAGGCTCGAAGGTTTCATTTAAGGACAAGTATGAAAACTATATTTATGGCGAGTGGACACCTCCAGTAAAAGGACAATATTTTGAAAACGTTACACCTATAACAGGTAAAGTATTTACACAAGTTGCTCGTTCAACCTCAGAAGATATCGAGCTTGCTTTGGATGCAGCACACTCGGCAAAAGATGCATGGGGACAAACATCCGTAGCGGAGCGATCCAATATTTTAAATAAGATTGCAAATCGTATAGAAGAAAATTTAGAAATGCTTGCCGTTGCAGAAACTTGGGATAACGGGAAGGCAGTTCGAGAAACACTGAATGCAGATTTACCATTGGCAATTGATCATTTCCGTTATTTTGCAGGGGCTATCCGTGCTCAAGAAGGTGGATTAAGCCAAATTGACAACGATACGGTAGCATATCACTTCCATGAACCACTAGGAGTTGTGGGACAAATTATCCCTTGGAATTTTCCTTTATTAATGGCTGTTTGGAAGCTTGCTCCAGCACTTGCTGCGGGGAACTGTGTGGTGTTAAAGCCAGCAGAGCAAACACCTGCATCTATTTTAGTACTAATGGAACTGATTGGAGATTTATTACCACCTGGTGTCGTAAATATTGTAAATGGGTTTGGTTTAGAGGCTGGAAAACCTCTTGCATCCAGTCCACGTATAAGTAAAATAGCGTTTACCGGTGAAACAACAACGGGACGTTTAATTATGCAATATGCTTCTCAAAACTTAATCCCTGTGACATTAGAGCTTGGAGGGAAATCACCAAACATTTTCTTTGAAGATATTATGGATGAAGATGATGCATTTTTAGATAAAGCAGTAGAAGGGTTCGTTCTGTTTGCTCTAAACCAAGGGGAAGTATGTACATGTCCTTCTCGAGCACTTATTCAAGAATCTATTTATGATAAGTTCATGGAACGAGTACTTGCACGTGTGGAAGCAATTAAAACTGGGAATCCACTAGATCCATCCGTAATGATGGGGGCACAAGCTTCTACTGAGCAGATGGAAAAAATCTTATCTTATCTAGATATCGGAAAGCAAGAAGGAGCAGAGTGTCTAATAGGTGGAGAACGTAATACACTAGATGGAGAATTTGCGGAAGGATATTATATTAAACCGACTGTATTTAAAGGTACAAACAATATGCGCATTTTCCAAGAGGAAATCTTTGGACCTGTTGTGTCCGTTACAACGTTTAAAACAAAAGAAGAGGCTTTGGAAATTGCAAATGATACTTTATATGGATTAGGATCTGGTATTTGGACACGTGATATGAACACGGCTTACCGCTTCGGACGTGGTATTCAAGCAGGACGCGTTTGGACAAACTGCTATCACCAATATCCAGCACATGCTGCTTTCGGTGGTTATAAAATGTCTGGTATTGGACGAGAAAATCATTTAACAATGTTAAGTCACTACCAACAAACAAAGAATCTTCTTGTTAGCTACAATGAAAATAAACTAGGATTCTTCTGATGAAGAAAGGGTGGGTGTAGATGGTTGAGCGTGTAATCGCAACAGATGCTGCACTGGAACTCATTGATTTATTGAAAGGAAAGCATGGGCCCCTAATGTTCCATCAATCGGGAGGGTGTTGTGACGGTTCTTCACCGATGTGCTATCCAGATGGGGATCTTATAATTGGAGATCAGGATGTACTACTTGGTCATATTGGAGACATGCCATTTTATATGCACAAGAACCAGTTTGACTATTGGAAGCATACGCAATTAATCATTGATGTGGTAAATGGTCGAGGAGGAATGTTTTCACTTGAAGGGGTAGAAGGTAAACGCTTTTTGACAAGGTCTAGAGCATTTACTCCGGAAGAAAATAGTCAATTACAAGCTTAAATAAAAACGAGTTAGAAAATCTATTAATAGACTTTCTAATTCGTTTTTTTTGTTCTTTAAATGGATTAAGATATACTCTATATAAAGACTAAATAGTTGAAAGGGGTTATCACCATTGGTAGAAAAACTGTTACGTAGTCATGCATCCGTACGAAAATATAGAGAGTATACACTTTCGAAAGAAGAGGTAATGGAGCTAATCGAAACTGCTCAACATGCAGCTAGTTCTCATTTTGTTCAAGCGTATAGTGTTATATGGATAACAGATGAAGTGAAAAAAGAAGCCCTAGGTAGCTTATCTCGCAATCCACAGCAATTTGAAACTGCAGGAGCGGCATTTTTATTATGTGCTGATTTCAATAGACTTCAGGCAGCAGGCAAGTTACATGATAAGGAAATTGTAATAGACACGACAGAAAATGTCCTTGTAGGAACAGTTGATGTAGCATTATTCGCTCAAAATCTTGTCATTGCAGCAGAATCAAAAGGATATGGGATTTGCTACATTGGGGGAGTACGCAACGAACCAGCAGAAATCAGTCGTTTATTTGAATTACCAGAAGGAGTATTTCCTTTATTTGCAATCACTATAGGATTGCCTGATCAACATAATGAGGTTAAACCTCGCCTTCCAGTAGCAGCTATCCTTCATGAAAATGCATATGATAGTGAAAAATATGAAACGCTTCTAAAGGAATATGATCAGACAATGGAGGATTATTATGCTAGTAGAGGCTCCAATCAAAAGATTGCGAATTGGACAAATTCCATGGCAGAATTCCTTGAAAATCCTAGACGTTCCCATATGGCACAATTTCTTGCAAGTAAGGGATTTCATTTAAAATGAAAAAGAAATGGACAACAGAGCTAGTTAAGTGTTATATGGAGCCTCATCGAAATGAAGAAAATGCTTTACCGATGGCAAAATATATGAAAAATCATTTCCCATTCTTGGGTATTAAAACACCGGAGCGTCGAATAATATTCCGCAGTCTAATTAATGAAACAGAGCTTCCGTCAGAAGAGTCATTACAGGATGAAGTATGGTCTCTTTTTTTGCAAGACGAGCGTGAATATCACTATATAGCGATTGAATTATTAGGCAAATATCAAAAGAAGCTAACTTTAAAGGATTTATCTTTTTGCCAAAAATTAATAGAAAATAAGTCATGGTGGGATAGTGTGGATTCTATTACCCCTAATATCGTTGGAGGAATCGTGAAGACCAATAGGAGTGAGGGAGAGGCTGTGATGATGGAGTGGGCTAAGTCCTCTAATATGTGGACAAATCGTGCTTCTATATTGCATCAGTTAAAATACAAGATTGATACAAATGAAGCTCTATTGTTTGCTACGATTGAGCGACATAGTGATTCCAAAGAATTTTTTATTCAAAAAGCAATAGGTTGGGTTTTAAGAGAATATGCCAAAACAAACTCGGGATCAGTCCTTCAGTTTGTTGAAAATACAAAACTTGCTCCTTTAAGTAAACGCGAAGCACTGAAACACTTTAAATAAACAAATTGAAAAGTATCACCATATCTCTCAGGAGTGGGTAGATTACCGAAAAAAGAGGAGCGTGAAGTGACTCAGTCACTTCACGCTCCTCAGATAGTAGACAAAAGGTAGTTGGCTAATTGTTCTCGTTCATTATTTTCTATTAACTCAAGATTATTCTTCCTGAGAATATGAATAATAATAAGGTAGCATTTAATTGGTTTGGAGAAGCTTACCGCTCGCCCGCGGAAAGCGAGCGGTAAGCTTCGGAAAACCTGATCTATCCTATATAAAAATAAATTCAAGTTTGTCTTCACGCTCTGATAATGTAATATTTTTGTACTGACTTCTTCGCTACTTTATTTCGAAAAGAAGTTTTCCGTATAATACGGGGTTTCTTCTTCATTAAATGCTGTGCCAACCCCTAAGTTTTCAAAATCTGCACTTAAAATATTTTTACGATGCCCCATAGAATTCATTAGTCCTTCATGTGCAAATATACTACTAGATTGGCCATAAGCCAAGTTTTCTCCTGCGTAAGAAAACAGTAAACCATCATCTTCGAGTCGATCAAAAGGAGATTTTCCTTTGAGGTTTTCGTGACTAAAATAATTATGGATGGCCATATCTTCACTATGTTTTCGAGCAGTTTCACTAACTGCTTCATCATAAGTAAGAATAGAGAGACCTCGAATGACGCGTGCTGAATTTGTTAAGTCGAAAAGCTGAAACTCAAACCCTTTTTTTAGATCCTCGGAAGGCTCACCAAATGTCGATTGATGATCTTTCTCAACAGATTTAGCTACTATTTGTAAAGCAGTAATCGTATTATTTTCATGTAGATCATAAAATATCGTTATATAATTTCCATCTATTAAGTATAAATCATATTCCCCGGTAGTTGGTAGGATATAGACGACATTGCCTTTTTTCAGTTTTGTGAGAGGTTCGCCTAGCACAGAATGAACCTCATCTCTCGAACTGTCCATTTTCAGCCCTAAAAAAGAAGACTGTGAGGGTTGATTTGTAAACATAGCGTTTGCTACGTTATTCATATCATAAGAAACCATCATGAAATTTTGATAATTTTCATGGTACGTATGCCAAACTAAATTATACTCATTTAAGCTAACTCTTTTAGCAGCACCATGGATTTTCTCAATTTCACTTTTTTTCATACCAATTGTTATTTTATCTAGTTCTATCCCATTTCCTGCAGAAGGTACTTGTTCAGAAGAAATTGTAGTGGCCGGTTCCTCTTTTAATTCCTCCCAATATGCTTTTGCTTCATTTAAATATTGACCGACCTCTAAAGATTCTATCCAATTATCTACGGGTGTTAAAAAGGATAAATCTACATATTCGGAAGCATACTCTTCCCATAATGGTCTAGAGAAGAAAATGGCTAAAACTAATAGTAAAAACCAACCTACTTTTCTCATCACATTCACCGCCTTACTTACTTACTAATTTCACCACAAATTATACGTTTTCCTGAATTGCCGGATGGATCTGTCTTATAATCATCCGCATTTTCATGGATAATAATAGAACTACCATCTGCATCTAATAGTGAATTACTTTTCCCTGCAGATAATACAACAGCGGGTGAAACTGTTTCTAACTCTACTTTACCATCTTCGTCAATTTCGATGTTAGGTAAATCGCCTGCATGATATCCTTTTGGGTTTTGAAAGCCATGCTCTTTATGTTCTGGGTTAACATGTGCTCCTGCAGTAGTAAACTCTGGTTTTTCACAGATAGCCTTTTCGTGAAAATGAATCGCCTTTGTTCCTGGAGTTAATCCTTCCGCTTCTAAAAGGATATGGACGCCTTTTGGATTATCAGAAAGTGTTGCTTTACCTACTTCTTTTCCTTCTGAGTTCAGTAATGAAACCTGTACGGATTCATTTAAGTTTGCATCCGCTGAGGAAAAGTTACATCCTCCTAATAAGATTGTTACGACCATTAAATAATAAATGTATTGTATTTTCAACTAATGTCCCTCCCAAATAATATTCCATTCAAGTCTTACCAAATTCAGGATAAATATACATACATGAATGTTAAATTTGGAAAAGAAAACCGTTTAGCATTTCAGCTAAACGGTCATTTTCTTTTGTCTAAATACAAATATAATTAGAGCTATTATAAGAAAAATAGTTGAAAATAAATATAAATTTTGATACCCAAGTTGGGTTGCGATGATTCCCAGAATATAAGAACCTATTGCTAATCCTGTATCAAATAAAGTAAAAAATGTAGCAGTTGCATAGCCGCTTCTCTCATGCTTAGTCGATTGGATTGCAAGCGTTTGGAAGCTTGGCACTACCGCTCCGTATCCTAGGCCAACAAATGCACCGGATAGTAAGAATAGAAAAGGAGAATCCATATAAGCAAGTAAAACAAGTCCTAAGATAAATGAGAGTATACCTGGGATAACAATATATTTTGGTCCTTTTTCGTCGAAAATCCGTCCGGTAAACGGTCTCGTTACAAGCATTGCTATGGCAAAAACGGCAAAAAAGCTACTTGTTAAATGGAGCACTCCTTTTTCTTGCGAGTAAATAGATAAATAAGACAACACACTTGCGTAAGAAAAAGCGATTAAACTTGCCATCAATGCAACTGGTAAGGCTTTTTTCTCAAATAGGTCATTCCAAGTAAATTTAGTCTTTGGAAGTGGTATAGCAGGTTTCTTATCTTCAGGTATCATTAAAGCAGTGATTGCTCCAACTACTAAAACAGCAGTTAATGAAAGAAATAAAATATTGTAAGAAAAATACTGAATTAGCGTTAATGCGATAAAAGGACCAACAACAACTGCTAAGTTAGTAGACATTGTAAAATAACCTAATCCAGCACCACGTCTTGAAATCGGGATATTATCTGCAGCCATCGATCCACTTGCAGTCGTTGCGATACTGAAGAAAATACCTTGAACAAATCGCAATACTAATAATGCCTCAAAAGGTTCAATAAAGTAGTAAAGCCCAGTACATATTAAATATAATAACAACGTTGTCCAAAGCATTTTTCGCTTTCCGACTATATCTAGAATTTTACCAGAGAAAGGTCTAACTAAAATTGCAGAAATTAAAAAAATGGTCATTAATAAACCAGCGTCTTCATCTGAACGAGATAATACATCTGTTGCATATAGAGGAAGCGTAGATACTAATCCATAAAAAATAATAAAGATAGAAAAGTTTGTAGTGAACAAACTGATAAATGGTTTTGTCCATATAGGATCTTTCTTTTCCAAAACAGATATGCTCCTTGTTTATATAATTTTTTGTAGGAGCTGGTGTAATAAAGATTGTTCTTGAGGCGTGAGATTGGTGACAACTCTTTCTTCAAACTCTACCATTGAAGCTTGAATTTCCGGGAAATCTTCTAGAGCTTTTGCCGACAATTTCACGATTTTCTCTCGACGATCTTTTCCGGGATGAATATCTATCCAACCAAGCTCAACTAAGCGGTAAACTGTACGAGTAATCGTAGGAGCCTCCACGTTTAAATACTTCCAAATTTGTGTTAAAGACATTTCCCCATGTTTCTTAATGCAGTAGAGAACTGACCATTGTGATGCATATAAATTATGTTTTTTTAATGTATAATTTATCTCATTCGTTAAAAAACGAGATTTTTGAAAAAGCTCATGAATAGCTAAATTCATTATATGGAAGCTCCTTATACGATTGTTTTTTATTTATTTACCTAGTTAAATATTTTACTTCTCTGTTCGATATTTGTAAAGAAATAAATTCAATGTATGCTTCAAGGAACTTTACATCAAACTACTAAGAAATATGATTGAGAGGAGTTATAATGATGACCGAGTTTCCTATTATTCACACAAACGTCTGGGATTCAATTTGGGCAGTACCAGTTATTATTATAGTAACAGAAATAGTGAAAAAGGTTTTACCCATTAAACCTCAATATGTATCCTCTATTGCAACCATAATTGGATTACTCATTTCTATATTCATTAGTCATCCAAATAATTTGTCGGCAGGGATTTTTATGGGTATTTTTTATAGTGCTGCAGCAATTGGTGCGTACTCATCATTAAAAACATCTTTTCGTGCTTATCGAAATCGCTCATAAAAAAAGCGTACTAATAAATAGTACGCTTGGTTCTTAGAAGCATTGGAATGAAGCGATTCTGTTTAAATCTGTTCCATAATATGTCCATCTACGACCGGTCCATCTCCAGCCAGCAACTGAATTTCTACCAACAAAAGTTGGGAAGAACCAGAAAGAACGTCCGTTATTTAGCCAGACAAAAGTATTGCGGAATAAGCAACCACGAATAGCACCTGGATCTACTGCAAATGCGCTTACACTCTGTCTTTGAGGAACGAAGGATGGAGGGGGACTTGTGGGCGCTCCTCCTTGCTGTTGCTGACCAGATGGAAATCCTGGTGGAAATGAAGGACCCTGCCCTGGAAATTGCCCCGGAAATTGCCCTGGAAACTGTCCTGGAAACTGTCCTGGAAACTGTCCTCTACCTGGTTGGAATTCTGGGAATTGATTCACTAATAAATCCTCCTTTCACTATATATTCAACATAGTATATGTGAGGAGGATTAATATGGAACGGTTATAAGGAATGGATATTAGTTAGTGCCTTTTCTAGTAATTGCTCACTGGAGAGAATTTTTTCTCCTCCACCTTGGGCAATTGTTTCATTTCCTCCCCCTTTACCATTAATTAAAGGTAAGATAGATTCCATTAGTTGTTTCATACTTTGTTCCACAGCTTTCCCTTTAGCGGCAACTAATTGTAAGAGGTCTTCATTTTCCGATATTAAAATACAAATAGACTCCTCCGATTCGGAAGTAACTAATTTTGCTAATTTTTGAAGCTCTTGAATTGTTCGGTCTTGGAAAGTGGATGCAATGTTACGACCTTGTTTGTTTTGGATAAGTTCTTTAGCTTCATATTGTAAAAGCGTTTCTTTTAAATATGCCATTTGTTTATCGAACGATTTTCCGTTATCCAGTAATGCCTTTACAGCATCTTCAAGTTTTTCTTCAGGTGAGCTTAAGCTTTGTATCAAGTTAGAGACTATTGATTGTTTACGGTGTAAATGCGATATTACTCTATTACCACAAACAAACTCTACCCGAATCATTCGTTTTTGTTTTTCAGTTTGAAGAATTTTAATCAGGCCTACTTGTCCTGTATACCTTGGGTGTGTACCACCACATGCATTGTCATCAAAATCTGGAATAAGAACAAGCCGTATATCTTCTTTAACTTTTGTAGCTTTTCGCAGTTTATAGTCCTTTAAATCCTCTTCCGTAACCCACCTTGTCTCAATCGTCCGGTTCTCCAAAATAATTTGATTTGCGAGATCCTCAACTTGTTGTAACTGTTCCCCCGAAACTTCACTCGTATCTATATCAATTGTGGAGCTATCCTTGCCTAAATGAAAGCTTACAGTTTTCAAGCCAAACAAGTTATCAAAAGCAGCTGACAATATATGCTGTCCACTATGCTGTTGCATATGGTCAAAACGTCTTTTCCAGTCGATTGCCCCTTCAACATACCCTACATCAGAAGGAAGATTTGTTGCTAAGTAATGTCTAATCTCTCCTTCTATTGTTTCTATATTTGTAACAGAAATATTATTTAATGTGCCTGTATCATGTGGTTGCCCACCACCAGTAGGATAAAACGCAGTTTCCGAAAGGACAACATAATCCTGCTCTTGCTTAATAACTTTTGCGGAAAATGTTTGTATGTATGGATCTTCATAATAAAGTTTAATCGTCATGTTATTCACTCCATTATTTAAAATATATCATGCTAAAGAGGAGACCGCATTTTATATACGGACTCAGGACCAATTTTCGTAATATTCTTCTCACCAGAATATCATAAGCTAATTTGCATTAGTAATTATTGTCATTTTTCCCTATACTGAAACTATATATTGATAATAGAATTGAGGAAATAATTATGAATGTAGCTGCACAACTTTATTGGGATACATTTTGGAAAGGGAAAAAGGAGCCTAGTTCTGTTAGTGCATGGCAATTTGGAGGAAGCCCAGATGAGTTAGCACAGCTAGTTATAAATGGGGTTAAAACTGCAACTTGTTCAGGGCATATTTTTTATGAATTAGAACAAGAACCTCTACCAAAAGTGGATGACTACAGTGTTGTATTAAATAGCCAAGATGAGCCAGTCTGTATTATTCGAACTTCTGAAGTGACGATTTTGCCTATGAACAAGGTATCTGCGGAATTTGCATATGCTGAAGGAGAAGGAGATCGTTCATACAATCACTGGAAAAATGTACATATTAAGTTTTTTACGGATGCATTAAAGGGAGTAAATTTAGAGTTCTCCGAAGATATGTTGCTCGTTTGCGAGCGTTTTGAGTTAATAAATGTAAACTAGTGGGGTGAGAAAATGTTCAAAGCTGTCATGTTTTATACAAACCATTTAAAAAAACTGAAAGGTTTCTATGGCAATGTTTTAGGACTTCCAATTTTGGAGGCAAGCAGTTCCTATTTTACAGTATCTATTGGTAAATCCACGCTAACTTTTTGTGAATCAGAGCAACCAACCTTATACCATTTTGCTATTAATATTCCAGGTAACCAGTTTAAGCTAGCTAAACAGTGGGCATTAGAAAGAGTTACATTAAACAGAGAAGATGCAGTAGATGAAATTTACTACACACGTTTTAATGCAGATGCATTCTACTTTGAAGATCCGGCTGGGAATGTAATTGAATTCATTGCAAGACGCAGTGTGGACAAATGGAGCGACTTTAGTGTGGAATCGCTTTTAAATTTTAGTGAAGTAAGCATCACTACCCCTTTTGTACAAGAAGTAGGAGAACAACTCCAAGATATCGGTATTCCGATTTCAGGTCATGTAGAAATTGAACCAGATGAACTAAATTTTCTTGGAAGTAAAGATACATTTATTTTGTTAGTCCCACCTAATAGGAGATGGTATTTTTCTAAAAAAATGAGCGAAACTTCTCCGTTAGAAATTGAACTCAATGATGGTCAGCGAATAATTGTAACGAATCAGGGAAAGGCACAAATAAAATAGAGAAAGCGGCAGAAGTAGTTTCTCTAGGAAGCTTCAACGCCGTATTAGTTCTTTGATAGGTCTATTTCCAAGAATGGTGTTGGTGTTCTTATAAATAGCTTAAGCACGGAGGGAAATAAATGCAAAGAAATATTTGGTTAATCGTCATAATATCTATGCTTTTATTAATAGGTGTAGTTTATGTATTAAATAATAATCAAAAAAAAGTAATAGAGGATAAAACAAGTCAGCTAAGTGTAGCTACTCACTCATTTGAGAAAGTGTTAGCTTATGAAAATGACTACATGGGAGACTCATCTAATACAAGTAATCTATTCAATAACTTGCCAATAGCAAATGATAAGAAAAGTATAGAAATGGATTCAAAGAAATTAATATTAGTTGTAAACTATGATTTTGCTAGCAATGAAGAGACAGAAAAAGCTGTAATTTATAACACAACAGCAGCTTTTGTGTTAATTAAAAATGTGGAAGAAATCCACCTACAATTCTCAAATCAAAAATATATAGTTAAGAGAGGTAACGTGAAAGAATGGTTTGGGAGCGACTTATCTGAATTAATTAATCCTGAAGTTTTTAAGAAATTAGTACAAAAACCATTGTTGGAGACAGATAGCAGTGACTGGCTGAATCTCTATACAAAATAAGGGGTATAAACTTAATGAAAAGTTTGATGACCAGAATTGAAAATATTAAAAGAGAAATTGATTTTTCAGGGTCTGTTTGTGTTAAAAATAGTGATACAGTACTTGCAGAATCTATTACTGGCTATGCTAATCGTGCAGACTCTATAAAAAATGTAAAAGGTACACGTTTCGGTATCGCATCTGGTTGTAAAATTTTCACTGCCGTTGCTATATGTCAGCTTGTACAGAAAGAAAAGCTAACTTTTGATACGAAGCTATCGGAATGCTTAGATATCTCTTTTCCAAATTTTGACGAAAATATAACAATTCATCAGCTATTAACCCATACATCGGGTATTCCTGATTATTTTGATGAAGAAGTTATGGATGATTTTGAAGAATTATGGATAGAGAGACCGATGTATCATATGCGTAGCTTGAAGGATTTCTTACCTTTATTTCAAAATGAAAAAATGAAAGCCAATCCGGGTGAGGGATTTCACTATAATAATGCGGGGTACATCCTATTAGGGTTAATTATTGAAAAAGCAAGCGGACAAGTATTTGGCGATTATGTACAACAACATGTTTTTGATAAAGCAGGAATGGTCGATTCAGGTTATTTTGCTTTAGATTCTCTTCCTGGAAAAGTAGCAACTGGGTATATAGATTACGAGGATGGTACATGGAAAACAAATGTGTATTCATTACCAGTTCAGGGAGGTTCGGATGGAGGAGCATTCGTAACTGCTGAGGACATGGTGAAATTTTGGGATGCTCTTTTGAGTAATGAGTTATTAAGTGAATCGGTAACCAATCAATTACTTTTTCCGCATGTACTTGAAGATGGAAGTGACTTTTATGGTTATGGAGTATGGATTGCTAAAAAAGAGGGAAATATTTTTAAGTATCATGTAATGGGTTATGACCCAGGCGTTAGCTTCCATTCTGCTTATTATCCAAAATCCGGCATTACATTAGCAATATGTGCAAATATCTCTAAAGGTGCATTTAAAGTTATGAATGAAATAGAAGATGAACTGATATGAAAATCAAAAAATCCTGCTAATGGAATGCAGGATTTTTTAACTCTTTTTCCGTTCTTCTCTTTGTTTTCGCAAAAGCTTATAGGCGAGAAAAAGCATGGTGACTCCTAGTACCAATGAAAGAATGGAGTAAAGGATACTATTAATGCCTTTTCCGAATATTAGTAAAAGAAGATATAGTGGGACAATAATATATATAATCTTTTCAGCGTTAAGTTTCATTTTTTTCTCCCCTTTATATGTTTTATATTTACATTATAACAACAAAATAGTTAGGGCATTATTTTCTAACGAAAAAGTGATAAAATGATTTAACGGAGGTGGAAGTTTTGGACATTACATCCTATGAGGTTGAAAAAATAAAAGATCCTACAGGAATCATTGTGGGAGATCGTTATGAATTTTTACTAGGTATTGAAGTACCTGAAGATGATGAATTATTTGAGGAAGGCGATTCCTTAGATATACGAGTTATTTTAGCGGTGGAAGAAGCGGTGGAACGAATAGTGCAATATCACATTTTAGATCGAAGCAATGGTAAAGTGTTGGATTTCGGTTTAGAAGACGAGGAAGAGGCACTGGTTTTAAACTTTTGTAAAGAGCATTATAACGAGGCTATATAAAAAGAATCCTAGAGAAGGGAGTACCTTCTCTTTTTTTATGTGTGCCAGGCATGGCAACTATCTAGGTGGTGAAAGTCCACTGTGGGGGTACACATCGACCAACCACTAAGGAAGCGCAAGGTACTTATCGTGAGGTAAGGGCTAGAGGAAGCGTGGAATAAAATCTTGGCTCGACGAACA
>NZ_JBAWSY010000018.1:0-48774 GCF_037104765.1 Psychrobacillus mangrovi
TCCAAAAGCTTTATAAGCCCTAACCCAATGTTTGATTGGCGTTGAAGATGGAATACCATGTTTTTGTGCTAATAATAAGTATCCCAGGTGTCCTTTTAAATACTCTTGAACAATCTTTAATTTAAAACCTTGGCTATATTTCGCCATATAAAAACACCCCAAAGGTTAGATTTATTACTCTAACTTTTGGGGCGCAGCACCCACGCTATTAAAGCGATTGGTCTCCCTCTCATTATTTAACTAGTGCTTCTTCTAAATTTTGTTCCGGTTGAGTTTCTTTTGTAGCAGTGACAGCATGTGTAAGCTGCTCAATACTTGGACGAATATTTCCTTTTCCAGCGTAGTTTTCAAGCATTTCTTTTACATCAATTCCAGAGGACGCCTTTAATGTTTCTTGAAGAGTGGTCATTAAATTGGTTGCGTAAGAAGTAACTTTATTTGCTCCTCCACCTTCACCACTGCCTGTATCGACCACGGTAATCTTGTCAATATTTGAAAGCGGGCTAGCAATTTCCTTCGCATACTCTGGTAACATACGCACAATCATGTCTAATACTGCGGCTTGCCCGTACATTTCAAATGCTTCAGCAATTTTTCGCTTAGCTTCAGCTTCTGCAAGACCTTTCAGACGAATAATATCTGCTTCCGACTCTCCTTGAGCTCTTTGAGAATCAGCTTTTGCGAGACCATCTAAACGAACTTTTTCCGCGTCAGCTTTTGCTTTCGCTTCAATTCTGTATTTTTCAGCATCGGCTTCCGCTATTTCTCGAGATTTAGCTGCTGCTGCATTTTGTTCAATTGCATATCGATCTGCATCCGCTTTTTTCTTCACTTCAGAATCATATTGCTTCTCACGACGTAGAATCTCTTTTTCTTCCAATTCAATTTGCTTTTGACGTTCTATAATTTGAATTTGCATTTCTTGTTCTGTTACTTCTTGCTTTGATCTAGCAGTTTCCAATTCATAAGCTTGATCCGCACGTGCTTTAGCAATATCTTGTTCACGTCGGTACTCCGCTACTTTCAGTTGGTTCTCTTTTTCAGCTTCCGCAATTTCTGTAGCTCGCTCTATCTCAGCACGTTGCGCATCTTTTGAAGCTTCCGCACGTTTAATACGTGTTTCTTTTTCCGCCTCTGCCGTAGCAATATCTGCATCTCGTTTCACCTGTGCAATTCTTGGTTTACCTAAAGAGTCTAAGTATCCATTTTTATCTCGAACATCCTTAATTGTGAATGAAACTATAATTAAACCCATCTTAGCTAAGTCTTGTGAAGCTACACGTTGTACTTCCTGAGAAAACTTGTCACGATTCTTATAAATTTCTTCAACCGTCATCGATCCTAATATCGAACGTAAGTGACCTTCCAATACTTCCTTCGCTTCGTTTTCACGTTCTTCTTTTGATTTCCCTAAAAATTGCTCCGCCGCAGTTGCAATTTCGGAAATAGAACCACCTATTTTAATAATAGCTGTCCCATCTGCCATAACTGGAACGCCTTGTTCCGTGTACACTTCTGGTGTTGTTACCTCTAATTTGCTTGACAATAAGCTTAGTGGTTGACCTTGTTGGAATACTGGAAATACAAATGTACCTCCACCACGAATAATTTTGATGCGATTGCCAGAGTCGTCTGTATGTACATTTTTCGACCCTAAGTAACTTCCCGTTACGATTAACGCTTCATCTGGTCCAACTGTTCGGTATTTTGTAATGTAAACTGCTAAAATGACAACTATAACAAACACAACAGCCCCAATTACGATTAAAAGTCCCATATCTAACATCTCATTTCCCCCTACCTCTTAATATTTTAAAGGCTCATATTCTTTCACTAAAAAAGTACCTGCATCTACATCGATGATTAATACTTGTTTTCCATAATCAATTTCTTCATTGTCATACTCAGTAGCTCTTTTGGAAATCAATCCATTTACTGTCTCAATGACTATTTCGCCAAATCCATCCTTTGGTATAGGAACAATCACTTTTCCAACCTGTCCTTGTAGTGACTGATCAGTATAAGCTGTTGATACTTCTGATGAAGCTAATGGAACTAAAATAAAGTAATACATTAAAAAGGACAAAATACTAGAAATGATTAGTGCCGCTACAATGATAATCGTATTATTCCAATCAGTAATTTTTAATAAAATAAAGCCTGACGCACATACAAATAAAACAAAAGATAAAATTACAGTCGGATTAAAAATGCCAGCATCCAGCCCGTCAATTGCATCCGCAAATAAAACATATAGAATCGTTACAAGACCAACAATGATTAAACCATATAAAAAGATTTGCTCGATTTTTATCACCCCTTTCTTGCATATAAACCAACTACTTATATATACGGAAACAATTTCAGAAAGTTTCATATTTTTACTTTTTTTCAAAAATAGTTTTCTCTCATTATTCTACTTTAATCGACAATATTCCCTTCCTTATTTTTTGTATTTACTGTGAATTCAAATATGTAAACGTTTTCAATAGGTTTTACCACCCTTATTTTAGGGAACAATGTTACAACATTGTAAATTTCGTATGTTTTACGTAAAAAGTGTGTAGATTTTGTAATTTTTTTGTTATGATATTTTAGATAAATCGACAACAAAAAATTCTAAAGTCCAGGAGGCTTTTATGATTAGTTCAAGAAAACAAGACCCATTTTTTACTTCTCTACTGAAAGTTGCTCAAAATATTCAAGAAGCAGCTCATTACGCTGACGACTTCCGCATCAATACTGTTGCAGATTTAAAAGAAATCAGTGTGCACGTAAAAAATTATGAGACTGCAGGGGACAAACTAATTCACGACTTAATCGTGATGCTTAACAAATCCTTCATGACTCCTATTGAACGGGAAGACATTTTGTCATTAGCTGTTAGAATGGATGATATTTTAGACGGAATAGATGATTTCACAGCCAATCTTGAAATGTTCTCACTTATTGAAATTGATGAATCTATGCGTACATTTTTAGGATATATCGTTAAAAGCACGGATGAAATTGTAAAAGCAATGGAGCTTCTTGCAAACAAGAAGTTACTTCAAATGCATGAACATGCTATTCTCATTAAAGATTATGAACGTAAATGTGACGAAGTACTTCGTTCGTCTATTAAACAATTATTCTTAAAAGAAAAAGATCCAGTTCGAATTATTCAATTTAAAGATATATATGAAAAATTAGAAGAAGTAGCAGATTATTGTCAAAACGTAGCAACTACGATTGAAGCAATCATCATGCGAAACGCGTAGGAGTGCTTTAAAATGGAAACTATTTTCATTCTTACGATTTTAGTAGTTATTTTTGCTTTAGCCTTTGACTTCATCAATGGATTTCATGATACCGCTAATGCAATAGCAACATCTGTTTCAACTAGAGCATTAAAACCAAGAGTAGCTGTTTTGATGGCTGCAATTATGAACTTTGTTGGTGCCCTTACTTTCACTGGTGTTGCCAAAACTATCACAAAAGATATTGTGGATCCTTTTGCACTGCAAAATGGCTCACTCATTATCTTAGCTGCACTTCTTTCAGCTATTATTTGGAACTTGGTTACATGGTATTTTGGAATTCCATCAAGTTCTTCACATGCGCTAATTGGATCTATTGCAGGAGCTGCAGTTTCTGCTGCTGGATTTGCCATTTTAAATTGGGAAGGGTTCATTAAAATAATTCAAGCATTGATCCTTTCTCCATTCCTTGCACTTGCAGTAGGATTTCTTATGATGTCTCTGTTTAAAGTCATCTTTAAAAAAGGAAGTTTGTACGGGACAAACAAAGGATTTCGTATATTCCAAATTGGAACAGCTGCACTTCAATCATTTACACACGGAACAAATGACGCTCAAAAAGCAATGGGGATTATTACAATGGCATTAATTGCTGCAGAATTACAAACTACGGATGATATTCAGATGTGGGTACGTATTTCTGCTGCGGTTGCGATGGGTCTAGGTACATCCATTGGAGGCTATAAAATTATTAAAACAGTTGGCGGTAAAATCATGAAGATTCGTCCAATCAACGGTGCTGCGGCGGATTTATCATCTGCTATGATTATATTTGGTGCTACAACAATCCATTTACCAGTATCTACAACGCATGTAATTTCTTCCGCTATTATGGGGGTAGGAGCAGCACAACGCGTGAAAGGTGTTAAATGGGGAGTAGCTAAAAAAATTGTTTTAACATGGATTATTACATTACCAATCTCTGCGATAGTTGCAGGACTTATATTCCAAGTACTAAATTTATTCTTTTAATAGAAAGCCCCTTGTCGTTTTTGGACAAGGGGTTTTATGTTATTCTTTTATTGTTAATCCTAACGATCTAGCAAAGCCTATAGCTTGTTCTGTAGATACTGTACAATCTTTAAGCTTGTCCATGGAAACAGTTAGTTGTTCATATGTATTGGAGCTTAAGTCAATGTCCTTCATAGAAGTTTCTGTAAAGTTCGCGCCATCTAGCTCACACCCCTCTATACTCACTTTATCAAAAGTAGCTTCTATGAAGTCTGCTCTATTTAATGTAACTTGTTTAAAGGCTACTTTTTTTAGTATAGAAAAACTCATACTTACATAATTTGCAACAGAATCCTCTATTTTGACTTCTGTTAGTCTACTCTGGGAGATATTTGCTCCTATTAACTTGCAGCCTCTAATTTCTACTCGGTGGAATACGGCGTCTCCAAAGTCGACATTAGACAAATCACATTTTTCAAACAAACAATCGATAAATTCTACTTGATAAAATCGAACTCCCTCCATCGAAATGTTTTGAAAATGTATTTGATCGAATATTAGTTTATCCTCTTGTTCCTCTTCTAAATTTAGTACTGTTACGATACCGCTGGAGACATAATTATCCTCCCGAAGTGCACTTTGAATGTCCAATTCTTCTAACGAGCTAGACAGTTTTGGTGGAGTAATTTTCATTTATAAAACCTCCCTTTCATTGTTCCTATTATTTTAACATTATATTAGTATGTTTTCGCTTCTTTCCAGTACAATAAATAGGGTTAGATATTTTGTCAGGGGGAAATATATGCGTTTTTTTTCTAATATAGTCATGCGTTATTATAAAGCAATACTTGTTGCTTGGTTACTACTGTTTATCGGCTTAGGGGTTTTGGCTATTCGTTTACCTGGTTTATTGGAGGGCGATGGGTTTAATACAGACGGTGAGCATCAGCAAGTAATGGAAGAACTGACTGATACATTCGATTTACCTGCTGAAACATTGTTTGTCGTATTTGATAATACTTCGGATGCAACAATCAAAGAGACGTTAGCTAATATTGAAGATTTACATATCGCTGAATCGATTCAATCCCCTTTGGATGATCCTGCACTTTACAAGGATCACGTCTCTTATGCCATGCTCCATTTTACTAGTGATACTAATGGATTAGTAGAGAAGTTACGCGAAACCATTGATGGTCAAAAGGGAGTTACATTAACGGGTGGCGCTGCGATTAATGAAGATATTAATAGCGCCAGTCAAAAAGACTTAGTAAATGCTGAAACAATTGGATTACCAATTGCTATCATTGTTCTTCTACTAGCATTTGGTGGTGTAGTAGCTGCTGTATTACCGCTTTTAGTTGGAGTAATTACCGTAGTTTCCACATTCGGTTTAATGACATTATTCAGTAGTACGATGGACTTGTCCATATTTGTTATGAATATCATACCAATGCTTGGGCTAGCTTTAAGTATCGACTTCGCTCTGTTACTTATTAATCGATACAAAGAAGAATTGCTGAATCAGTCTGTACAAGATGCAGTTTCAACTGCCATTCAAACTGCTGGTCGTTCTATTATTTTCTCAGCTGTTTGCGTATTTATCGGATTAGGTGCCATGCTAGTGATGAAAGTGGATATTTTCCAAAACATCGCACTAGGTGGGATGCTTGTCGTATTCATGGCTGTTCTTGCATCCATCACTTTATTACCATCCATTTTACTTTTACTAAAAGGGCATATAAATAAGTGGACAATTATACGAGTAAAACCAGGTGCATCTACAAGATGGCGTAATTTTGCTGCATTTGTTATGAAGAGACCAGTTACGTTAATTGTTGTAGCTCTAATTGTTTTAGGAATTGGTATTATTCCTGTAAAAGATATGGAACTTGCTATTCCGCAAGTGGATTCTCTCCCTATTTCATACGATTCTCGCCAAGCATATGAATTGATGGATGATGAATTTGGATTAGGTAATCAATCAACTATCTATATAATTGCCGAACGGAAAGATGGTTGGGACAATACAGAAGGCTTAGAGGAAATGAAAAAATTAGAAGACCAATTGATAGCTGATAAAGATGTGGATTCTGTTAACACTATTTTTACAGCTAGTGAAATCCCTACTGTAGAGCAATGGGAACAGAGTATGCAAGTTCCTGAAATAAAAGCTCAGCTAACCCCTTTGGCAGAGTCGTTTATAAAAGAGAATAAATTACTTTTGCCAGTCACTCTTAACCTAAACGGATCGTCGACAGAGGCACAGGATTGGGCTCGTGAATGGTCTGAAAAAGATGTAGGCGTGGACATCATGCTTGGTGGACACCCTAAATTCAATCAAGAAATCTTTGATGAAATATTTGATAAAGTGGGTTTATTACTAGCAATCATCTTAGGATCTACCTTTATTATTTTAATGATTGCATTCCGTTCAATATTAATACCGTTGAAGGCGATTATAATGAACGTGATTGGACTCTCTTCTACTTTCGGGATCTTAGTATACATTTTCCAGTATGGTCACTTTGGCATAGAGGAAACAACGATTGCACTGATTATACCGGTCATTGTATTTAGTTTAGTATTCGGATTAAGTATGGACTACGAAGTGTTCTTAATATCTCGTATCCAAGAGGAATATGCGAAACATCTCGATAACACTGCTGCTACGATTGATGGACTTACCTCTACAAGTAAAATCATTACATCAGCTGCACTCATTATGATTGTCATCACTGGTGCATTCGCATTTACGGATGTGACGCCAGTTAAACAGATAGGGGTAGGAATTGCTATTGCGGTTGCCATAGATGCATCCATTATTCGATTGCTATTAGTACCAAGCTTAATGAAGCTATTCGGAAAATGGAATTGGTGGATGCCTTTTAGTAAGGGCCCGTATAAAGCAAGTAAGTGGCATTAAATAGGAAAAGCAAGCAGAAGGGTCTCTGCTTGCCTTTTTTGTTTGGTTTCGATTAATTATTTTACTTTACCATCCGATTATTTTGGAAAGCCGTCCGATTTTCTTGGTAAGCCATCCGATTATTACGGAAAGCCGACCGATTTTCTTGATAAGCCGTCCGATTATTACGGATAGCCGTCCGATTTTTCAACTAAGCCATCCGATTATTAGAATTTAGTTTGGTACCAGTCTTTTGCTGCTTGCACTTCATCTTGAGTTAATTGATGACCGTATGAATGCCAATATAGCTCCACTTCTGCTCCAACGTTTTGTAACAAGTCACGCAATTCCTCTGATTCAGCGGCTGGACACATGAAATCATTTTTCCCCGCTCCAATAAAAATTGGAGTGCCTAAAAGTGATGGTAATTCTACACCACGTCTTGGAACCATTGGATGATGTAGAATCGCTCCTTTTAAAACATTCTCATATTCAAATAAAAGATTTCCCGCAATATTTGCTCCGTTGGAATAACCAATAGCGACTACATTATTACGATCGAACTCATAGTTCTCTGCTGCCTCATCGATAAAGTTTTTCAATTCTTCTGTACGGAACTTCAAGTCCTCCAGATCAAAAACACCTTCAGCCAGACGTTTAAAGAAACGTGGCATCCCGTTTTCTAATACGTTACCGCGAACACTTAAAATATTAGCTGCCCCGTCTATTTCTTTTCCCAAACCTACTAAATCATGTTCATTTCCACCTGTGCCATGTAAAAGCAATAAAGTTGGTTTTGTAGAATCTTCACCTTTATAAAAAACATGCTTCATGTTAAAACTCCTTTTTTATTATCTTGAATTTGAGGTAATTATAACTTTATTCATTTTATAGGTCAAATAAAAGGGTTTTCCAACTAAGAGCGGTATTTTTCCAACTAAACGCCCTTAAATTCCAACTAAACTCTTTATATTTCTAACTAAAACACTTTCTATTTAAAATCTCGCAAGAGGTGCTTCAACTTTTCAGGTTCATCCACTCGTATAGCAAACTCTGTTACACTCTTTTTCATCCCCAAAAACATCGTAGCTTGAACAGCTTCGTGAAGATAGACAATCGCTTGTGGTTCTACTTCTTCAAAATCTTTATACATAAACTTCAACGTATGTTTACTTGGCACTGCAGCTCCCCACTCTACCTCCTTAATATTGGAAACAGGAACTATGATTCGGTTTGCAAATCCTTGTGTAATATACATTTTTCCGTTCTTAATTTCCATTGGGTGGAGTCTAGTAACTTGAATATCAGCGAGAACAAAAATGACAGAGTAAATATTCAAGAGTAGGAGAACAATTGAAAGAATAAATGATTTTTCATGCAACCACCAGTGAAGTCCGATTGTTTCAATAAGGATTGCGTGTATGAGCATAATATTAATGGCTACCGCACTCGTCTTTTCATGCATTGTCACAACGCCCGTATGGCTTGGGGCTTTCTTTTTCCAAGTGAAAAATGCATAATACACAATTAAGAATTCGGACATGAAAATTTGGATAAATATATTTTTCGTTACTACTTTTTCAATGGCAGGTAACACGCTATAAATTGTTCCTTCATTCATTTCCTTCATTTGCTTACGAATTTGTGGTACTTTCCAAATAACTATGAATAGAAGTCCCAGTTCTGCGAGAACGAGCAAACCCTCCACTGCAATCCCTGTATATAGTATTCCAGCAAAAGGGGCGAATAATTCGGTTGGTATAAAAATCCTTGCTATGACTAAGCCAGCAACCATTAGACCAATTGTTTGTTTAATGGAGATTTTAAAAGCAGCATAAAAAAGTAGCGGAGCAATTATAGCTAAATCAATTAAAGAGCCAATTGCTACATCACTAGTTACCTGTATGGATAAAAAATCTTGAATTCCTGTTTTATACAAAAGAAAATTGGAGGTTAATACTAATAGCAGAAAAACCATTGCTAAATGAGCCTTACGGGTTTTACGGTAGACCATATTATCTCTCCCTTTCTGAGTTCTTTCTTTTATTATAACTTTCTGTTTTTTTTAAACACTAGTATCAATCATAAAAGAAGCACAATTTTATGACAGACACTAAGCATAGTCTATTTTTCAAAATAAAATGCCTAACCATTAAAAGTTATGGTTAGGCATAGTCTCTTCATATTTTCGTTCTTAACCAGGTGCTTTATATTTCACCAACTTTATTCATTCAACTTCTCAATTGTTTTTGCTGTTCCCTGCATTGGGTGTGATTCTGCTAGAGCCTCATGCCCTACTTTTACTTCATCGTATTTCTCTAGTTTACTTCGTTGATCCATTGTTAAGGAAAACCATGTCGCCTCTTTTCCTTGATCAATCGCTTCTTGAACAGAAAGGGCTTTAGCCTGTTCCACGGACAAGTTGCTTACGACTAATATATGTCCGTCCTCTTTCATATCTACAATAACTCCCGTAATATATCCAGTTGGTTGGGGCTGTGTAGGATTGTCTTCGAAAAACTGCGTAATAAAATAAAAGGTAGCTCCAATAGCAATGATAAGAACTGTTAATAAGAGAATAACGGTAGATTTACCCTTCATTCAAAAACCCCCTTACTTCTTAGCTACTTTGCGAAAGCCTTCTTCTAAAAGGTAAGATGTAGCTTCCTCATACGAGCCAAAGCTTTCTTCTAAGTTATATCCGTGATAGATATTCCAAAGTGTATCTTCCTGTAGTAAGGTTAGTTTAGAGTTTTCTTTGTTTTTCCACTCTTCTTCAACTTCTTCTTCAAAAATTTCTTCTTCCTCAGTAGCTAAATAAGCAATAGAATCTTTGATCATCTGTCTTAATTCATCGGCTGAAACTTCACGAATATTAACAAGTCCTTTTTCTTTAGCTTCATACTGTGGAAGATCTCCAACATAGACAAATCCATTTCCATTTGGGTGAAGATGATACACAACTGTTGTTTTATCGTATAAACTTTCTTCAAAATGGTAATTCACTCGTTTCATGGATACTTCTTTACGATTTAATTCCGGAAATTCCTGAATGATTGCTTCTTTTTCTTCAAATGTTAACATATGAGACCTCTTTCTCTTCTAATTTCATCCCAAGTATAGCATATACCCTATCCCCTACGCGTCCACCATTCCGCTAAAAGAATAAAACAAATAACCACTGCAATGACAAGAGCAAAAAACCAATCTGGTAAACCACTCATTTTCATTCCTCCTTACTAATCCGCTTCACAAATCGCGCAAAATTTTGTGAAGTGAATCCTTCTACTTCTTCTTTAGTAAAAGTTTTTAATAGATGCTCTACTAAATTCTGTGTTTTCGAAGCATCTTCTAATCCTACGACAAATTCTCCGATTCCATCAAAATCCGAACCTAATCCTATCAGGTGTTTACCTCCCAGAGAAAAAATATGATCTATATGCTCAACTAAGTGTTCCATAACTACAGGGTTGGTAGAAGTGTTAATAAATTGTGGATAATAAACAACATGAATAGGAGATTCTCTTTCAATTAAAGCTTTTATTTGATCATCTGATAAATTTCTCGACGAATCACATATAGCCCGTGCATTCGAGTGGCTCGCTATTAACCATTTAGCTTTCGGCAACACATCCCAAAATGACTTTTCACTCAAATGAGAAACATCAATAATAATATTTTCTTCGTTTAATAAATCCACCACTGTTTCTCCAAAAGAAGTTAAGCCTGTTCCCGAACTCTCTGCTGCACCATCCGCAACTTCGTTTGCTCCATTCCAAGTAAGGCCTACTAATTTCACTCCGTGTGCTAATAATAACTTTAATTTTACTAGATCTCCATCAATCATATCTAAGCCTTCTAGTGAGAGTACAGCTCCGATTTGCCCTTCTTTTAATGTATCGAGTTGCTCCCATTTATTAATAGCCACTACATTATCATTGTTCCCTACTATTTCTGTATAGAAAAATTCAATCTGTCGAATAGCCTCCATAAATTGTTTTTCTTTCGGAAATCCCTCTGACACAAACACAGCAAATAATTGAACTACTATCTCTCCCGCTTCTAGCGCCCGTTTATTTGCTTGTAATTCGGTTGAATCCGCAAATGAAATAGGGTTATCCGATTTTGCAAGTTTAAATAGCACGTCACAATGTAAATCATACACTTTCATTTAATTCCCCCTAAATAAAAACCGGTACTCTTTCAAAGAGTATCCGGTTTAGTTTTATAATAATTCTGATCTTAACTGTTCCGCCGTCTTTAGTGACAACAAACCTACTGGAATATCGTAAATAGTCTTAGCACCACTTTGACCTGACTCGCCTAATCGATAAGCTGCCCTTGCATAAGCAACTAATACGCTAGATGTGAAATTCGGATTGCTTTCCAGCTTTAATGAAAACTCCATTAATTGCTTTTCGTTCGCTTCACTTTCACCACTGCGGATGACAAAACCTCCATGAGGCATTCCACTATGATTCTTTTGCAGCTCATCTTCAGATATAAAGTGCACCGTTGTATCATAGTCTTCAAAGTAGTTTGGCATTGTAGTGATTTGCTGCTCTACTTGATCTTTATCCGCATCTTCTTTTAACACGACAAAGCATTCTCTCGTATGCTTTTCTCGAGTTGATAGAGATGGTTGCTCTCCACTACGAACACGCTCTACCGCTTCTTTTACAGGCAATGTGTATTGAACGCCATTTTTCACACCATCCAAACGTCGGATAGCATCTGAATGTCCCTGGCTTAAGCCATCACCCCAAAATGTATATGTATTTCCTTGAGGAAGTACCACTTCACCTAAAAGCCTATTTAGTGAAAATAACCCTGGATCCCATCCAACAGAAATTACACTTACTTTTTTTGATACTTTTGCTACTTCGTCCACTTTTGCAAAGAACTGCGGTATTAGAGCATGTGTGTCATAACTATCAACTGTATGGAAAAGCTGCGCGAATAATGGAGTTTGTTCTGGCAAATCTTTTGCGGAGCCTCCACATAATATCATCACATCTATTTTATCTTGAAAATCCTTTGCCTGATCCACTAAATACACACCAACTGATGGGTCATTCACTTCAACTGAGGAAGGGTCACGTCTTGTGAACACTCCAACTAACTCCATATCTGGGTTCTGCTTTATTGCTAATTGAACTCCACGCCCTAAATTTCCATATCCCAAAATACCTATTCGAATCTTATTCATCTCTAAATTACCTCCGTAACACCTTTATTTCCGCTATTTATTCTGGAGCTTCTCCAGAAAAAGCTAACCATTCTTCTTTAGATGGACCATACATTCCTGGGACAACTAGCCCTGCCTGACGCATTAGAACAGTCATTTGACCTCTATGGTGTGTTTGATGGAAAGCCAAAACATGTAAAATATTTGCAACAGTCCACGTTTGTCCATACATATCTTTCTCTTCCAACAGGGTTTCATCTGTCCATTGTTCTTTTATAGCTCGAACCATTGCATCACTTGATTCTTTGTATGCCACGGCCATTTCTTTTGCCGTTTCAGGTTGAGTTGCATCATGCGGTGTAGCTGTAAATTGTAATCCCGTTTTTCCAATCATCTCATCAATTGTTGTTACTAGATGCCAGGCAAGTTGTCCTAGCGTTCTGCCTTCTTCGTACACTTTCTGTTTTAAAGACTCATCTGTTAATGTATTTAAAATATTAAGTGTAGAGTCGCTTTCATGTTTCCAGTTCGTTAAAAAGTCTTCTAGCTTTCTAATCATAAATAAAATCCCTCCATTTACTATTATAAGTTATATTTCGATATTTTAGATGTTTTATCCTGCCTATAATCGCTTTTCTTCAGAATAGATATTACTGTGTAAATATGGTAGACTAAGGGACAGACAATAAGAGGACGTGAGTGTATGATTAAAATCGAATTACCAAAACCAACTGTAACCATTACCCAACGAGAGCAAGAGCGCAAAGAAGGCGAACTAGAGATTCCATCAATCTACGGGTTCATCGACTTCCACCAAATCCCACGAGATAAAGGCGGCATCTTCATGTTTTATAACAAAAATGATGAGCTTCTATTCGTAGGAAAAGCACGTAAAATTAGACAACGTATTAAAAAACATTTTGAAGATAATGTTTCTCCGATTATCAAACATCGTGATGAGGTCTACAAAATTAGCGTATGTGTAGTGGACGAAGCAATGGATCGTGAGATATACGAAACATATGCCATCAATACACTAAAAGCAAAATACAATATCGATAAAGTCTTTTACAAGTAATATAAAGCACCAAGAGAAATATTCTCTTGGTGTTTTATTTTTATATGTTTATGTGCTACTATTACGTTTTTGTTTTGAAAAATGTAATATCCCCACGATCAAGCAAAGCATACTCAATGTCCAAACAATTCCTGAAATACCTATTTGTAAAGATATCTCTTCAGATGCCATAGGATAATTGTAATCAAATGAGATAGCTTTTAAAGCAAAGTATGCAGCAAAAGAGAAAAATAAAAGGTGCAATATTGTCCAAAGATAGGCTGTACGATTTCCTTTATTTTAATACATAAAAATAGTACAGTTAAAAGTGCAATGCCCATAATAATTGAAAATCCTCCAATTAATAGTCCAATTACTTCTTCTTCTAAAGGCATCCTTTATTCCTCCTCTTAGATGTTGCTCTTCACCTTAATCGTTAGTTTGATGCATTTGCGGTTACTTTAGTTGCTTTGGCAATGAACTCTTATTCAAAGACACTTGTACTATGTGGCGGTTGAACACGTGATTTCGGGTCAATAAAAGCTTTAATATGACTAATTGCTATAGGTACTTCTCCAAATCCTACTGCAATTAGTTTTACTTTTCCATTATGCGTGCAAACATCCCCTGAAGCGTAAATTCCTTCTATGTTCGTTTCCATTTTTTCATTCACGACTACCGAGTTTTTCTGCATCGTGAGACCCCAATCTTTCAAAGGCCCTAATGATGCTACATTTCCATAATTGACAAGGACATGATCAACCGGAATTCGCTGTTCTGATTCATCTTTTGCAACGACCACAACCTCTTGAATCAACTCACCATCTCCAACTAATTCTTTAATTCCAAATGGTGCTTTTATTTGAACCTTTGAATTTTTCAGTTGTTGAACAGTCATTTCATGAGCTGTAAACTCTCTTCGATGGCAAATTGTTACGCTTGCTGCGACGTCTTCTAGCATTAAGGACCAATCTAGAGCAGAATCTCCGCCACCTAATACAAGTACAGTCGAGTCTTTAAAATCCTGGAGATTCTTTACTTTGTAGTGAAGGTTTTTCCCTTCATACTCTGCAGCTCCTGGAACTTTAAGTTTACGAGGCTGGAATGAACCGATTCCAGAAGTAAGCAAAATCGTCTTGGAATAATGCACTGCTTTATCTGTTGTTAATTTGAAATGATCTGGGAATTTCTCCAGAGTTGTTGCCGTTTCTTCTAGGCAGACTGTCGGTTTGCTATAGGCAGCCTGTTCCTCCAGGTTTGCTACTAAGTCTCTAGCTAAAATCTTCGGGAGACCCCCGATATCATATATATATTTGTCAGGATACAACTCCATTAACTGTCCACCAAGCTGTGGTAAACTATCTATTATTTTCACCTTCAGGTCTCGTAATCCTCCGTAGAACGAAGCGAATAATCCGGTCGGACCTCCACCAATAATAGTAACATCATACATTTCTTTCTCCATAATACCTTACACCTCTGTTTTGTTCTCATAAAAATCGATTTCGAATTTCAGGAGACGGAATTGTACAACTATCTTTTTTACCAAACCATTTATATCGATTATTTGCAACAAATTTATAAAGGATATCTCGAAATGTCTTGGGAATAATCTTAAAAAGGTAAAAAACCTTCCATAATCCATTCAGATGCTTGCAAATAAAAAGTGCCGCATCAGAGGAATTATATACTGTATTATTTTCAATTACTAACACACTATTCAATTTTTCAGGTATTTGATGCTTTTTTTTAAGTTCTTCGCCTATATCACTTTGTAAGGCTGCAAACTGAAAGTATCCTTTTGGATCCCTTGCGATAATAAATTGAACACTTGCATTACAGAAATTACATACACCATCAAACAAAACAATCGCAGTCATATAGTAACCCCCTTAACAATAGTGTACTATAGTGCGAAACATTTGTTTAATGATAAGGCAAATAAAAAGGACGTCCTACCTTACAGGACATCCCTTGTATTATTGTTTATCTTGAGGTGTATCAGATGATCCAACTTCTTCTAACACTTCAAAGCTATCCGAATAGTCTCGTAAACGGTCATCTTCGTCCTCTACCGGTTGTTCGGTAGTAGAATTCAGTACATCCTCTTCTAATGAACGAATATCCTGATTTACTTCTTGTCTAGCATGCTCTACGCATGTTAGGGTAGTTGGAACCGCCTCTAATCTTTCCATTGGAATTTCCTTAGAACATTCGGTACAAATACCATATGTACCTTGTTCCATTGCATCTAAAGCCTCTCTAATATCTTGCATCTCATCTTCATCATGCTTTTGCAATGCCAAACGAGTATGTTGAAGGGTTAAATCGGTTGCGTTGTCTGCAGGATGGTTATCGTAAAAAGATAACTCCGTTGTATTAAACTCTTCATTATTATCCCTACTATGTTCCAGTTCGTTTAATCGCGCAAGCAATGTATCTTTTATTTTATCGTACTTCGTCGTCATAAGAACTCCTCCTTCATTATAAGTAGGATTCCCACTTTTCAACGAAATAAAACAATATGTACTTCTTGATTTAGTAATAGAAAATATTGATATAATTGCATCCGGTGATGTACCAAATGATTGACAATTTGGATAAACCATTCTGCCCTACTATAATCACTTCCCCAATATGTGGTGAATCTTTCCTCTAATTCGTCTTCTGTTAAGTTTTCAAAATTACTTATGAGATCTTGAATACCAGTTATAAATATTAACTTTACTTCTTGTATATTCAAAGACATATTTGTTTGATAGTAATTCGTCATTTGTTGTTCAGAATAGCCTTTTTGAATATGTAAATCTGCTCCTGGTATTTGAGAGAGATGTTGGCAAACTTCCCATACACTCATTTTATTTCCCACTGGACGTTTATTTAGTAGTTCATTATCTACTTGTTCAAAAAGTTCTAAAATTGTATCCGAAATAAATTGTAATTGTTTTATAGCGTCATTGATCATTTGTGCGCTCTTTTCCCGCTTCTGTATGAGCAAATTTACGTACCATCTTTTTAATATTTTCTACCTTACGAAATCTCAGCGCTGACCAATCTTCATCTATTGCTATATTTCGAACTGGTTCAAAACCTTCTTCGGCAAGTACTTGTGCTACCGTATCTCTGCTACAGTCAGATCCCTTATAAACTTTTGAAGATTTTTTCGGATAGCATAGCCATAAAAGGCCATCTTCCTCAAGAACTTCTATAACTGATTTAGAAAGTGCTGTAATCTCTTCGTTGGAAGTCCCAAACACTTGAATAAACCCATAATTATCTGCAATCGCTTCTTTATCTACTCTTCCTTCAAAAGCAGCTAATACTTCTTTATAAGAAAGTGGAGCATTTAAAATGAGCACCGCCTTTCCTGTTTCCTTCCATTGTAGTTTCTTTAATACGGGTTGAATTTCAGTCATTTTTAACCCTTCTTTCATTTTACATTCATACTACCTTATTTTTTGGTTATCTTACAAATATGCTTTCATTACAATAATTTCGATTTTTCAAGTATGATAATAAAAAGGAGTGGTTATGAATGGGTATTCATAAGTTTTTTATGAGCATGAACGATTTAGAAAGAATTATACGTGCCCCTGGACGTTTTAAGTTTGAGGATCATAATGTTGCTGCGCATTCTTGGAAAGTTTCCCAATATGCGATGTTTTTTGCAACGATTGAAGAGAATAATGGAGCAACAATCAATTGGAAGTCTCTTTATGAAAAAACGATTAATCATGACTTTGCCGAAATATTTATCGGGGATATTAAAACTCCAGTGAAGCATGCATCACCAGAACTGAAACAAATGCTTTCCCATGTTGAAGAAAAAATGATGGAGAAATTTATTTTAGACGAAATCCCCGAGGAATTCCAAAGTATCTTCTTCGAACGCATGAAGGAAGGAAAAGATGAAACCATTGAAGGGAGACTGCTTGAACTTGCTGACAAGCTTGATCAAGTATATGAAGCTTTTGCTGAATTACAACGGGGAAATACAGACAAAGAATTTTTAAAGATGTACGATAATGCATTAAGAAAAATACTTCATATGCCTCTAGAGAAAAGTGTTAGTTACTTTAAAGAAGTCATGCTACAAGATATTATGGCGGAAGAATCTGTAATTGATGTAAAAGCTCTTACCTTAAAAATTTTAATGGAATAAAACTTTTTTAACAAAAAATGCGATATACTGTATAATATAGTGTATAATTTTGTTAACTATTAAGATATTTGAAGGGGGGTTGTCTCATGCCGATACCAGTTAATCATACAAAACCTGTAAGAACTACCGCTAAACTTCATGCATTTAATCAATTACAACAATGGATTATCGATGGTACATTACAACCAGAAGAAAAATTAAATGATATCGAGCTTGCTCAGGCACTGGGAGTCAGTCGAACTCCGATTCGTGAATCACTTCAGCTTTTAGAATCTCAAGGTTTTGTTACAATGCAACCAGGAAGAGCTACACAAGTAACGGCGGTAGAAACAGATGACATTAATAATCTTTTACCACCATTGGCAGTATTGCAAGCGCTTGCAGCCGAACTCTCTATATCAAATATGGATGAGAACACGCTTGAATTACTAGAAGAAAAGAACAAACAATTCGCTGATGCACTTCAAGCAAAGGAATTTACCACTGCATTGAAAGTAGACGAAGAGTTCCACCAGATTATTGTGGACAGTGCCAATAATCCATACATACTTTCTATGATAGAGATGCTTCAAGCACATGTAAGAAGATTATTCTATTATGAAAAAATTAATCTTAGAGAGTATTCCGTTGAACAACACGATGAAATAATTCGTTTTCTCAGAGAAAAGGACACACAAAAAGTAACGGAAGTTATGCGCGCAAATTGGATTTATACTATAGAAGAATTTTAATAGAAAACAAGGGGCTGTCCTGAAAGTCAAAAAATGACTTTTAAGGGCAGCCTCTTTCTTCGTAGCTTCTATTAAAAGGTATGATAGATTTCCGTTCCAGGCGACACTTTCCGCGGGCGAGTGTCGAGCCTCTTCACTTCGTTGGAGGCCACTGAAAAAGTCCTCAAAAGAATTTCATAGCGAGTAAGTGAACGGTTTATTGTTCACCTACTCCCTATTGTAGAAGGAACCCGTTGATTTCCGTTCCAGGCGGTCGCGTTCCGCGGGGCGAGCGATGAACCATCACCGCCCCTTCGGGTACGTTGTGATGTTTCATCTGTCTCACTTATCCCGCTGGAGTCGCCGCCTTTCACTCCAATCAACTACTTCACTCAATCAACATGGAAACACAAAAGCAGATAGAGAAAAACGAGTGTTTTTCTCTATCTGCTTTGTTATAGGGACTTATTGGACAGCCCCTTTTGCTTCTATTATGCTTTTTGCATTCTTCCAAATATACCTGTTATTATTGTTACTACTATGAATGGTATTAACCACCCTAGTCCAACATTATAAAATGGTAAGAAGTTTTCATAAAAAGTTACAATTGGTTTCATCCATCCAAAATATTCAATACCGAGTGAATCACATAATGCTTTAAAACCATCAATGACACTAATTAAGAATGTAACAAGAATGACACTCACATAAACAATTCTTGCGTGTTTAAATAGCGGAGATAAAAATGTCAATAAGATCAAAACAATTGCTAATGGATATAGCAGCATCAATACAGGAATTGAATATGTAATGATGTTTGATAATCCAAAGTTAGCAATAATACAAGTAAATATACTAAAGAATATGACAAATGCCTTATAACTAATTTTAGGCATTAGAGTATGAAAATATTCGCCACATGCTGTTGTTAAACCAATACTTGTCGTCAAACATGCTAAGAAGATAATGACAGATAAAAGCACTGCACCAAATGAACCAAAATAATGCTCAGAAGCACTACTTAAAACGGGACCTCCATTATCAAACAATCCGAAAAGACTTGTACTTGTTGCCCCTAAATAAGCAATCCCTGCGTATATTACGCCTAAAAAGAATATTGCAATTCCACCAGATTTTGCTGTTGCAGATATAATTCCTTTTGTGGAATTAACCCCCATCGAACGAACTGCATTGATCACGATAATACCAAATACAAGCGAAGCTAAAGCATCCATTGTATTGTATCCCTCTGTAAAGCCGGTCATAAATGCATTGTCTACGTAGTTTCCTTGAGGAGCTTCAAATCCACCCATTGGCTTTAAAACAACAAATAGTAATAAGATTAATAATCCAATAATTATTCCTGGGGATAAATACTTTCCTACATTATCTACAATTTTCGAAGGGTTAAGAGAAAATAATAATGTAATCCCAAAGAAAATTATTGTAAATATAAGTAATCCTATTTGTGCGTAGTCTGCATTAATAAACGGCTGAATTCCGATTTCATAAGAAACGGCACCAGTTCTCGGCAATGCGAAGAAAGGTCCTATAGTTAAATACAACAGAGAAGTAAAAATAACGGCGAAAATAGGGTTTACTCTACTTGATAACTCTTGTAAATTTTTACTACCGGAAAACCCCATTGCAAGCGTACCTAAGAAAGGTAATCCTATTCCTGTTGCTAAAAATCCAATTACCGCTGGCCAAACATTAGACCCTGCGTTTTGTCCTAAACTAGCCGGAAAAATAAGATTTCCCGCTCCAAAGAAAAGTGCAAACAACATTACTCCAATAACAAGATGATTAGAGAATGATAATTTTTTATCCATACTATTCTGCCTCCTGAAATGATAAACAAAATCATTTTTGATTTAACTTGTGTTTTTTCTTAGATGAATTTGCAAAAATGATTTCTCATTTCCTCGACTTGCAAATATATCAGACCTGATAATACTATGTTTTTATGCAGAATGCAATATATCAGAGCGAAATAAATAGAAAATTGTCGTTATTTTAACAATATTATTTACCTAGTTACCTGAATTATGTTACTATTGGTAAAATTTATATGTGATGAAGAGAATAGTAGATTGATATATTCTTTCGAATAGAGCTTCCAAGTGCTAAAAAGTAGTAAGAATTATTTATTGAAACAAGTCTCGGAGAATCACATAGGACCCTAATTATGAGATGGTGTAACGGAGCTGCAAAGATCCGTAATTTTATTTGTTGTACCGATTAAACTTAATATGGTGACATAATAATAAGCTAGGGTGGTACCACGACTTTCTAAATCTTGTCCTTAAGACATTTGGCTTGGGGCTGGGATTTTTTTATTTGCAGTTTTTTTAATAAAGAATCTGTTATCAATTACTGTTGGAAGTTAAATCGATTATTTGAATATGTTTCAGCAAGTTGTGAGCTAAAACACGGACGTGCGCTGCCGCACGCTACGCATGAGCCTCCTGCGTCGTGCAATGCGCACATCCTGGAAATATCCGATGAAATAGAAATATTCAATAAAAGTATCAATACATATAAAAGAATCTACTTTATTCCTTATTAAGAAAATACACTGGCATTCGCGCCTTGCCAGCCGCATGACGTGCCGTATGAGACAGCGAAATGCGCTTGCGCATACAGCGGCTCATGCGGACGTGCGGCCAGCGCGAATGCATATAGTCGGTGATGTATTTGTTCAAATCTCTACATATAATTGATACTTAAAGATTCGAAACACGGATGTGAACTCACCGCACGCTACAGGCTTATATTTGGTAACTTGCATTAAATTTTACGAATCCCTTTATTAAAAAAACACCTTCCAAGCGAAATCTTGGAAGGTGTTAATTTTACTTACTTTTCTCCTCTGGAAATAATACTTCCTTCAAAGCGTCTTCTGCTGATGAATTAGAAAGTTTCACTCCTGAACGATACGCAGCACGAGTAATTAGATGCCCAGATATAGGTGCGGTTAAAAAAACAAATATTATCCCTAAAATAAGCCTTACACTAATAAAAGCATCATGTACCCAAAAATATACAAACGCTCCAGAAAGGGATAATAATACTGCTAACGTGGAGCTCTTAGTAGCTGCATGTGAACGAGTGTAAACGTCCGGTAGCGTTATGATACCAAAAGCGCTTATAACACTCATAATACTCGCCAATAGGATCAGTATGGCTGCACCAAGTTCAATTATCTGACTTGCGCTCAACGATAATCCCCCTTTCTATGTACTTCGAAAAGGCAATTGTACTAATGAAAGCAAGAATTCCTAAAATAAGAATTGCCTCTAAAAAGGCCATTGTTCTTAATACCATCGAAATAACAGCGATTGAAGATAGTAGATTTACACCAATCATATCTAAAGCTATCGCACGGTCCGGCATCGTGGGTCCTTTAATCATCCGAAAAAGAGCGATCGTTATGGAAATGGCAAAAAAGGCGAGAGCAATCAAAAGAATCTTCTCTATCATCAACGTGTCACCTCCATAATTGCTTTTTCAAATCGTTCAATTGATCTTAATACATCTTCTTTTGATTTCTCAATATCCATTGCATGAATATAAAACATGTCTCCCTCAGGGTTTACTTCCATTACGACAGAGCCTGGAGTAAGCGTTAATAACAAAGCAAGCGCTGTAATTTCCCAGTCTCCCCGTAATTCAGTTTTATAAGTAAAAATCCCAGGTGTTATTTTATGTCTAGGTATCAATATCTGTTTAATAATTAGGATACTTGAAAAGGTTAACTCTGATATAAAGATAAAAGTAAGTTTTAAAATAGAAACCAATCTTCTTAAATAGAAATGGGTACCGAAAAAACGGTGCATTAAAAAGATAATGCCTATTCCCACAAGGAAACCAGCGATAAAGGTAGTTATTCTAAGCTCATCTTCATCTTGTAATAGCATCCATAAAAATGCGATAAACAAATTAAGCAAAAACTGTGCAGGCATGTATATTCACCTCTTCCTCTACTTTTCTCCACCTAAAACCGCTTCAATATAAATAACAGGATTTACAAGAGTATTTGCAGCATCACCTACGTAAGCAGATATAAATTCTGCCCCAAGCCCTAGTGAAACTGTTCCAATAGCCAATAATACAATTGGAACAAGCAATCCTTTTTTAAGTGGTATTTCTTCTCCTAAACTAATAATTGTTTCACCGAAGAAGGAGTTTAAAAATATACGAAGTAGTGAATACAACACCACAAGACTAGATATAAAAGCTAAAGCCAATAAAATATATGAACCTGCTTCCACTGTCCCTTGTCCCACTAGTATTTTCCCAACAAAACCACTTAATGGAGGTATTCCAGTAAGAGACAATGTTACGATGAAAAATAGCCATCCAAACAATGGGTAGTTTCGAATAAGTCCACTTATCTCGTCTATCTTATTCTTTCCAGTAAGCAAAATCATCGTACCTACAAGTAAAAATAACATAGCCTTTGCAATCATATCGTGGATAATGTAATAAATAGAACCTTCAATCGAAGCAGGTGTCGCAACTGCTAGTCCAATTAATATAAATCCAACTGCAATGACGACATTATATGCCACGATTTGTCGCACATCTTTAAACGCAATCGCACCCATACACCCTGCCACAATAGTGATTCCTGCCATTACTCCAATTAAGCTATGTGTAACATCTGGTTCATGATAAAAAATCAGTGTGAATGTGCGGAACAATGCATATATTCCTACTTTCGTCAGCAAAGCTCCAAATAGTGCCGCTACTGCAGTCGGAGGAACACTATAAGAACCTGGAAGCCAAAAGAATAATAACAATCCTGCCTTTAAGCTAAACACTAGTAAAAAGACGATGGATATCGTTGTAAGTAAAGGATCCTGTCCTGCTTCCGCTACCCTTTCTGCTAAATGAGCCATATTCAAAGTACCAGTTGTGCCATATAGAAGAGCTAATGCTACCAAGAAAAACCAAGATGCAACCACGTTAATGACCACATACTTAATCGATTCTCTTAATTGTACCTTCTCCCCTCCAAGCGTTATAAGCGCATAAGAGGCTAATAGCATCACTTCAAAACAAACGAATAAATTAAACATATCACCAGTCAGCAAAGACCCATTTACCCCTGCTAATAAAAATAAGACAAATGGGTAGAAAAACATTTTCTCATGTCCTTCTCCAATTGAAGAAAAGGCATAAATTAAACAAATTGCTGTTACAATACTTGCCGTTAATACTAGTAACATGGAAAAGGAATCGGCTACAAAAAGTATTCCAAATGGTGGTTCCCAGCCTCCAAAATCTAACCGTAAAATACCCTCTGATTGAATGGTATTTAAAACAAAGATACTAATACAAGCTACTGCAATCATCGTTAACAAACTAATAATTCTCTGTACACGTATATATGAACGAAGAAAAACGAGTATAACTCCTACCATTATCGGCATGATTAAAGGCAAAACAATTAAATTATTCATCGTTTGTTCCTCGCAATGCATGAAGATCATCTTTCCCATTTGCTTGATAAGATCGATAAGCTAACACAAGTAGAAAGGCAGTCACCGCAAAACTAATAACAATAGCAGTTAAAATCAATGCCTGTGGAAGAGCATCAGTATAAGGTGCATCTGCTTGCTTTAGTAAAGGTACATTTCCCTTTTTCAAGCCTCCAATTGTTAAGATCAACATATGAACAGCATGAGAAAGAACAGCCGTCCCTAAGATTACTCGTATAATATTTCTAGAGAGGATTAAATAAGTTGCAACGGCTGTTAGTATTCCGATTAATATCATAATTAACGTTTCCATCTCTACTCATCCTCCCTAATACTCAAAATAATTGTTACAACTACTCCTACCACGGTTAAAGCTACTCCTGCCTCGAAAATAGTGACTGTCGTAAGCTCTGTTTTCCCAAAGATAGGTAGATCAAAGTAGCCAAATGATTGGGATAAAAAAGGAACTCCCAGAATGATAGAACCAAACCCAGTGGAAGTAGCGATCAACACACCTAACGCAGCTACTAGCTTAAAATCAAAGGGAAGACTCTTGCTGATTGATTCTATACTATGTGTTAAATAAAGAAGCACGATAGCAGAACCAAGTACTAAGCCACCTATAAATCCACCACCAGGTTTATGATGGCCCGACAAAAATAAATACACACCAAAAGTAAGAATAATAAACACTACAATTTTAGTTACTGTTCGTAAAATAACATCATTGATCTTCAATGTCTTCTGCTCCCTTCTTTGCTCGCAACTTAATGAGTGTATAAACTCCTAAGCCAGCAATAAAGAGTACGACAACCTCAAGCATTGTATCAAACGCACGGAAATCACCTAAAATGGCGTTTACTATATTTGCTCCACCAGCCAGTTCATATGCATCTTCAAAGAATACAGATATCGATTCAAATGAATTGTAATTTATGGCAGATAAACCGATTAGCATCACAATTGCACCAACAGCGATCGAAATGATTCCATTCATCATCTTAGTATTGGACGATGATTTCTCTTTCTTCCAGTCAGGTAGATGTGAAAAAGCCAAAAGGAATAGAGCCGTAGTGACAGATTCAACAACAAGCTGGGTTAACGCCAAGTCTGGAGCACGGAATATAACGAAAAAGATCGAGATAGCATATCCCAAAACACCATTCAATAGAACAGCTGTTAAGCGTGATTTCGCAAATATCATCGCTACAGCAGCAATTGCCATTACTCCGACCAATATGGCTTCATACAAGCTAATTGGAGCGTTAGTGGAAACACTAAAGGAAAAAGCAGATGAAAATAATAAAAATCCACCTGTGGTTACTATAAAGAACAAATATATATAAACTAAATAATCTCTCAAAAATCCAGTCATATATGACTTCGTTGTTAGGGTTGAACTTACTTCACTGTCAGAAAGAACCTTGTTATAAAGCGCATTAAAAGTATATTTTTGAGAAAACAAGCTGTAGATAGGCTTCCAATTCTTAAGTCGATAATATAATAATGCCCCTACTAAAATAACTCCAATCGTCATAAGTAATTCTGCATTAATTCCATGCCACGCAGAAATTTTCGGAGTGAGACTTTCTGCCTCCGCAAATGTCGGATATATACTAGCCATTGCTGGGCGTAGTATATATTCACCTAGTATGTTAGGGAAAAAGAATATGCCTACCACAAATGCAACTAAAATCAATGGAGAAATAAGCATTCCTATTGGAGCTTCATGAATTGGCTTATCTAACTTTTCAGGTTGAGCAGGTCCTAAAAAAGTTTTAAAAATGATAATCATACAATAAACAAAAGTAAAGACACTCGCTATCCATGCGATTATTGGAAAAATAATACCTATGGTGTCAAGTGAATAGGCATTAAGCTCACTAATTGCTACCGTAGCAGCAAAGAACATCTCTTTACTTAAAAAACCATTAAAAGGAGGCAATCCTGCCATCGATAAACTTCCTATTGTAGCTACAGTGAATGTGAAAGGCATTAGCGTCATTAATCCACCAAGTCTTCGTATATCACGAGTCCCAAGTTCATGATCGACAATTCCCACAACCATGAACAAAGCTCCTTTAAAAGTTGAGTGGTTGATCATGTGAAATAACGCTGCAAATGTTGCTTGGGTATAAATAATTGAATCCTTCGAATAACCCAAATGAAGTGCAATCGATCCTAAACCGAGGAGACTCATAATTAGACCCAGTTGACTAACAGTCGAATACGCTAACAAGGCCTTCAAATCCGTCTGTCGGATTGCATTGAAAGAACCCCAAAATAACGTAATCATTCCTACTCCACTAAC
This sequence comes from Psychrobacillus mangrovi, assembly GCF_037104765.1. Taxonomy (NCBI): domain Bacteria; kingdom Bacillati; phylum Bacillota; class Bacilli; order Caryophanales; family Bacillaceae; genus Psychrobacillus; species Psychrobacillus mangrovi. The sequence goes on from NZ_JBAWSY010000018.1 coordinate 26,070, forward strand.
CACCCAAAACCAAACTTGTTCTCCTCCAAAAATAGGAGTAAAACGTGCAACTAAATATATCCCAGCTTTAACCATTGTCGCGGAATGTAAGTATGCACTAACAGGAGTTGGAGCTTCCATTGCATCAGGTAGCCAAATATGAAATGGAAACTGTGCTGATTTTGTAAACGCACCTATTAATATCAATATCATTGCCGGGATAAAAAACGCATGATCCGTAATCTCACTTAGACTTGAAATAATTTCTCGAATACTATATGTCCCAGTCATTGAATGAAGCATGATAAATCCTACAAGCATAGCTACTCCGCCGCTAACGGTAATAAGCATTGCTTTTTGAGCACCTTGTCTTGAGCCTTTACGATGATGCCAAAAGGCAATTAATAAGAATGACGAAACACTTGTTAATTCCCAAAATACATATAAGACCATTAAGTTGTCCGAAAAGACAACACCTAGCATGGCACCCATGAATAATAGCAAATAACAATAAAAATGTTGAAGGGATTCTTTAGATGAAAGATAAAAAATAGAATATAAAATGACTAAACTACCTACACCGGTTATAAGTAAACCAAATATCATACTTAAACCGTCTAAATAAGTAGTGAAATTAATTCCTAGATGGGGAATCCACTTATATGTATGGATATATGTACTTCCACCTGCTACCGAGGGAATTAGCCTAGCAAGCATAACTAACAAAAAAATAGGAACTAATAGGACAAACCAACCTACATGAATTTTGGTAAATCGCCTATATATAAATGGCACAATTGCCGCTATTATAAAAGGAAAAACAATAATTAAACTGACAGGGAACAAAATTTAACCTCCTACCTTACAAGTTTTGTGGAATGTTGGTATTTACAGAATTATTTCATTTGAACTGGATGCTTGACTATACCACTAACAAGTAGCATAATAGGAATCCATATGGAGTCCTTTGCATTTTCGGAGAAAATTTGAGGTGTATGACGTTGAGTATTTTTGCTTCTTCGCTTTTATATGGAAATTAAGCCCAACAAAGGAATGCATTAATATACTATGTAAATTATACACTAAAGAAGCGCTCTACGCACTTGAAGTGCTTGAGGATTAAACAATCTGACATAAAGTTAAACGCTAGACGATAAATAAATTAATTGAAAAAGAGGTGTAGACTACCGTGAAACACACGAAAGGCCGAATGGATGAGAGTATACTAGTCTGCGTATACTACGGACCTAATGGAGAACGTTTAATAAGAAGAGGTCATAAGATGGCTACTATAATGGATTGTCCTCTATATATTCTTACAGTTGACCCTCTTCCATACGATGCATTCGACGCTGAAAAATCAGGATATATAGAACAATGGCAAAACCTTGCAGAAGAATTGGAAGTGGAAGAATTTATCATTCATGATAACGAAAAACGACCTTCCCCAAAAGTAATTAAAGAAGTTGCACATAAACATAATATTACCCAAATTATTATTGGACAAACTGCTCAAAGCAGATGGGAAGAAATAACAAAGGGTTCTTTTATGAATGTATTATTGCGTGAAATTCCTTTTGTAGATTTCCATGTCGTTTCAGTAGATCGATCAGTCAAAGATGAAGAAGACGGCATTTTTGAAAAAGGGGTTCGAGCGTATTTGGTTGCAGATGGAGATGATTACAAAGTATCCTTCACGTGTGCTAAAAACATGTGCCAAGAAGGTATTTTCTTTAAAGAAATTGGAACAGATTTTGATAACGGAATATTCAAATTCATGCATAACAATAAAATGCACCAAGTCCATATTCAAGAAAATCTGGTAACGGACAACTCCCAAGTTCCAGATGGATGTAGCGTAAAAATTAAACAATAACCTTTAAAGGAGACTCTGATGAGTTTCCTTTTTTATATGGCTTTATATGTTGACAATTAGTAGTCCCGAATAATGAATCCTGGCATAACTATTTTTATTAAATTGGAACTTTATCAACAGATGTTTTCAGGAAGTGCGCCTTACACGCCGCAAGAGCGCGAAGAATGAGACCTCCGAGTTCTATTCTCTAACTAAATAAAAGGAATTTCCTTTCCCTCTACTAAGGCTTTTAAATTTGCTAATGACTCATCGAAGCCATCTGAATTCATTATTACTCTTGTCCCATTGTCTTCCTCTTCTAACACAAAGGACAGAACTGTTTGCTGTGACTCCAAATAAAGAGAGAATTCCTTATAAGTATTTAGAACTGCAATAGTTAAAGACATAGGAAGTTTCTCTGATAAATTATTATGAATACTAGGCATTAACGTAAAAGTTACTTTCTCCCCGACCTTCAGATTGGGGATCATCCAAGGAGAACCCGGAACATACCACTGGGAGATCTTTTTCTCTTCCGTAATAGCATTCCAAACCGTTTCTTTATCTCCATGAATCCACACAGAACTTATTTTATCTATCATAATTATTCCTCCTTGAAAATTCTAATTAAGTGCTCTCAAAAAGAGAGAGAGCTTATGAAAGCTCTCTCTTCCTTATTTTAGATTAGCAATTTTACGATCTGTTGGTAACGCAAGCGCAACTAATCCGATAAGCGGTAGTGTTGAAACGACAATCATCGTTTTGTAAACTCCTATGTAATCCATTAATATACCTATTAAGACCGCCCCAATGGCACCCATACCAAATGCAAGCCCTACTGTTAAACCAGCCATCGTACCAATTTTACTAGGTACAAGCTCTTGGGCATAAACGACGGTCACTGAAAAACTTAACATGAGGAAGAATCCAATAATCACAAGTAGTAAAATGACAGCCCAAATTGGAACATACGGCAAAATGAGACATAAAGGAATTGGAACAGCCAGTGAAAGTAAAATGACATTCTTTCTACCAAATCTGTCCGCCATTGGACCACCAAAGAATGTCCCAACTGCTCCTAACACAAGGAATATAAAAATAAATAACTGCCCTTTTTTAACCGATAAATCATAGTTTTCCATCAAATGAAAAATATAAAAGTTTGTCATATTTGTCACGTAAAAGGATCTCGCAAAAATAATAATCATTAAAAGTGTAAGTGCAATTCCCACTTGTTTTTTAGATAGAGGTGGCAAAGAAGAAAATATTGTTTTTTTTCGTTTAGAAAGCTTCTCTGCTTCTAACTCTTTCTTATACCATATAGAAATTCTAGATAATAGAAAAATACCAATAGCTGCAACAATTAAGAAAAGCGCAGCCCCCTTTTGACCAAATGGCACTAGAATAAATGCACTTATTAATGGAGCAAGAGCTTGTCCAGAGTTCCCTCCTACTTGATAAATGGATTGCGATAGCCCTCTTTTAGAACCAGCAGCCATAAAGGAAACGCGAGAACCTTCTGGATGAAATATGGCAGAACCAAAACCAAGGAATACAACTGAAACAAGAATCATCCAATATTCCGTAGAAAATGCAATACCCGCTATCCCAACAAAGGAACTTATCATACCTAATGGAAGTGCGTATGGCATCGGTTTTTTATCACTAATAAAACCTACAACTGGCTGTAAAATAGACGCAACAATATTTAACATAAAAGTAATTAAACCTAACTGAGTGAACGTTAATCCTCGTTCTTCTTCTAATACCGGAAACATAGCTGGAATCACCGATTGGAGTGAATCATTGAATAAATGACAAACGCCAATCGCAAACATAATAGGATAAACGGGATTCCCCATTTTATGCGAAGCATTGGCAATGGACATATTTTTCACATTCTTTCTAAGATTAATATACATGAATAGTTTTATTATAGCGCAAATTTCGACAATTAATTAGAAATTAACAAGAAAGTAAGAATAGTTACTATTTTCTAGGTAATACTAAATAGAAGTCATTTTAAAAGAGGTGTTTGAAATGAATATGGAAACATTTTTTGAATTAAACTTTTGGGAAATGTTAATTAGAACAACATTATCCTTTTTAGCATTATTGGTTTTAGCTCGAGTATTAGGTAAAAAACAGCTCAGCCAATTAACCTTTTTCCATTACATCACAGGAATCACAATTGGATCTATCGCTGCTGAAATAGCAGCTCAACACGAAACACCTTTTCTTGATGGTCTAGTTTCACTAGTATGGTGGACTATCCTTACACTATTTATGAGCTATCTCTCTCTATGGTTTCCAAAGGCACGTGTCTTAATAGATGATGAACCTACTATTGTTATTAAAGATGGAGAACTTGTAGTGAAGTCATTAAAAACTGCTCGTTTACATATGGATGATGTGTTAATGCTACTACGAGAGCAATCTATTTTTTCCATACAAGACGTGCACTATGCGGTTCTCGAAACAAACGGAGAATTAAGTGTATTTAAAAAAGTAGGTCAGCAAGAAGCCACTAAGACAGACATAAAAGCGACAATTACTCTTCCAACATTTATGCCTTCTGAAATAATTTCTGATGGTAAAATTGTACAAAAAAATCTTACTGAATTAGATTTGTCCGAGGAGTGGGTAATGAAAAAGCTTCGTAAACAAGGAATTGAGTCAGTGGATGAAGTGTTTTATGCCCAAGTCCAAACAAATGGTTCCTTATTTATCAGCCTATATAATAAATGACAACACAAGAAGACTAAAACAACGCTAATCGCGCCCCCTTAAAAGGTTTTCTAGTAGGATTATTTTGAAGGGGTGGTCGTGACTGTCGTCACGACCACCCCTTCTTTTTTCGGTAATTTTTTTCACTCATCTTTCTTTATCTTTGAACAAAGACCTTAACCAGTTCTTCTGGCGCTTCATACATACTCATATGTCCTACATTTTTAAGCAGTACTTGTTTTATATTAACTCCATCTGCTGTGAAGGTTTTCTCGGATGGGATAAGTTGATCTTCTTCTCCAGCCACAAGTACTACCGGTAATTCTGTATTATTTATTACCGCTCTACGATCTGTTCTATCTCTCATTGCCTCTAAAGCATACTTAGCTCCTATCAGCGATGTTCTATATCCAATTTTAATCGCTTCCTCCACTGAATTTTGTTGACTCTTCACATTATTTGGTGCAAATAATTTTGGTATTAATCCGTCAATAAATGCCTCTATTCCTTCATCGTCTATTTTTTGAGCGGAAGAATCTCTTCCTTTTTTGGCTTCCTCTGAATCAGGGAATCCAGTTGAATGTATTAAGGAAAAGCCATTTAGTCGTTCGCTATATTTGTCTGCGAAGGCGAGTGTTATATAACCACCTAAAGAATGACCAAGCATTGTTACCTTTTCAATCTTCAACGAATCTAAAAATTGATAGATGAAGTCTGCATAAAGGTCAATTTGATTTACATTGTCTTGTACCTCCGAATCTCCATGACCCGGTAGGTCTATCGCAATCACTCGATACTGTTCTGTAAGCTTTGGAATCACTTTACTCCAATAAGCAGAACTTCCGCAAAAACCATGCATAAGAAATAATGCTTCTCCCTGACCTTCATCTAGATATGCTACACTTGAACCTTTTATTTGCACTGTTTTCATCTTTTTCATCTCCCTAATGTTTGCACGATAGTTTGGTTTAACTCTTCTATGTTTACCCCGTCTACTCGTTTATTACTCAGTTTATACTTTTCTTTTAATAAAAGGATTCTTTCCACACTGGCATTTATTCTCTCCTCTGAGATTTGCCCTTCATTTACAGCTAATAAAATGGATTCTATCGCTTCCTTAATATTGACATAATCATGTGCTATTAAAACAATATCGTTACCAGCTTTCACCGCTTCTACAGCAGCCTCCCCAATTTTATAATTATCTAATATCGCACCCATCGTCATATCGTCCGTTATAACCACACCCTCGAACTGAAGCTTATTTCGCAAAATATTTGTAATCAGTTCATATGACATGGAAGAAGGAAATGTCGGGTCTATCTTTGGTAAAAGAATATGACCAACCATAACAACGTCAGCCCCATTATCTATTGCATCTTTAAAAGGAATTAATTCTAATGCCTGTAAGTCTTCTAATCTCTTTTGAATGATTGGTAGCTCTTTATGAGAATCTACAGCCGTATCACCATGCCCAGGGAAATGTTTCACGACTGGAATAACATGTTGATTTTTAATACCTTTCATCGTTTGTATACCAAGGTTACTGACAATATTTGCAGTACTGCCAAATGAACGGTCTCCAATTACAGGGTTTTTAGCATTGCTATTTATATCTAGTACTGGAGCAAAGTCGAGATTGAAGCCGAACGAATTTAACTCTTTTCCTAATAGATTACCTATATTATAAGAGAGTGAAGAATCATTTATCTTCCCAATTTCTTGATTTGTCGGAAGCTGTATAAGTTCAGGTAGCCTGGAGACTCTACCACCTTCCTGATCCACACCTAGAAATAAAGGAAATTTATTTTTTGCACTCTCCTCTTTCATTTCATTTAATAAGGAGACGGATTGATGGACATCCTCCAAGTTATCTTTAAATAAAATAATTCCTCCAACTTTATCATTAGAAATTAACAACTTCGACTCTTTTGATAAGCTAGTTCCTTCTATTCCAGCAAATATCATTTGCCCCACTTTTTCTTCCAAACTCATTTCCTTCATAGCCGCGATATCAGTACTAACCTCCTCTTTTACCTCTGTAAAAACGGATATATGATCAACTGCAGGATTCGGGATACTTTCTGTTGGTTTTGGGAAAACCCACTTGAGTTGATGAGTAGATGTAACATTAAATACAAGTATTATTTGCTTGACCTGATCATCTTGATAGGCTCGAATTTCATCAGCTTCACCCTTATGTTTTTCAATATCATCTAGACGGATTTGCTGAATTTCTGGTGAGCTCGAGCGTATATCAAAAACAAGATTTGAAAAATGACCGATTGTTGCATTTTTGGATAAATAGTCTTCATAAATCTTTGCAGAACGCTCGTTCATTTTCTCTGAAGTCCCCCATAATTCATGGACGTCCTGAATATCTGATTCTCCTACAATAAACGGAATATCCCAGGCTTGACCCTTTTCTGCAAGTTCAAAAACGAGGGAAACAAGAGACTCTTTTTCAGATGGTATTTCTCCTATAGGTGTTCCCTCTTGATAATTAACTTCCTTTATTTCTTGTTTGCTTCCCAAATAAATAGTCGCAACCATAATTAATGTAAATACAAAAAGGATTATCCCTACTTTTTTAAACATTTCAGAACCTCCTTCGTAATGATCTTTCCATTTGTTGCTTTCTCTAATAATAACCAATATTCCTTTAAATTATAATTTTTAATATAATTATTATACTTGATATATTTTTTATACCATATTATACTTCAATTAGAAACGAGGGAATAAATAACATGAAAATTTGCCCATATTTAGAATCATCCTTTCAAATACTCGGAAGAAGGTGGAACGGTTTAATCGTTCATTACTTATTTAATTGCCCAAATTATACAGCTCATTTCTCAGATTTGAAAAAGGACTTAACCGATATTACACCTCGTGCTTTATCGCTAAAATTGACGGAACTTGCAGAACATGGTCTAGTCGAGAAAAAAATGAGCGCGGAGCAAACTGTTCATATCTCATATTACCTAACTGTTTCAGGTCAAGAACTTGCAGAAGCTCTCAACCCTGTACATGCTTGGGCAAAGAAACATATTACTTTAAAAAATTAACGAAAAGAGGACGAGAATATGACGAATAAAAACGCTATGATGTGTGACCTAGAAACAGGAATTTGTGGACCTGTTGGTGAAGAAAATTCTGTATTAGAGTTAATCGATTTAACTGTGCCTAACAAAAAAGTTGACCTATATTATGTAACGGATCCAATATGTTCACATTGTTGGGCACTTGAGCCGACATTACGTAAATTCGTAGAAGAATACGGTAATTATATTAATATGCATACGTTAATGGGCGGTCTTCTGGAAAAATGGGATGGATTTGCAGATGTTGCTAATGGAATATCTGGACCTGCGGATGTTGCAGAACACTGGCGAGAGGTAGGAGATCATACCCGTATGCCAATAGATGGATCATTTTGGTTAGAAGACCCTGTGTCATCTTCTTATATTCCGTCTCGCGTATTTAAAATAATTCAACAACATGATGCTAGCCTTGCACCAGTCTTTTTACGTAAAGCAAGAGAAGCTGTATTTCCATTTAATAATAACATTGCGAGAGATGAAGTATTGATTGACATCATTAACGAAATTGGGTTAAATGGCGAAGAAATTGTAAAAGAATCTCATCTTCCAGCAACACAAGCAAGCTTGGAAGAAGACTTTACAATGGCAAGCCAACTAGGTGTCCGTGGTTTCCCTACAATTATTTTCTTAAATGAAGAACAAAAAGGAGTAAAAGTAGTAGGGGCCCGACCATATGAATATTATGTGCAAGCATTAAAACAAATGCTTCCAAATGAAAATATTCAGCCTAAAACTGTTCCAAAGCTACAGAACATATTAGAAAAAGAAGAATTATTATTCTCTCGTGAAATTGAAGAATTATATGGCTTAGATCAACAGGATGTCGCTTCATTTGTAGAAAAAGAATTAGCTGAAGGTACCTATCTTGTCGATAAGGTACTTGGTGAGAAATATATTAAGCGGAATAAATAATAGAAAATGCCCTCAAGTTTTTGCTTGAGGGCATTTTTTCTATTGATTGCTTTTGCTATAGAGTTGATTACTTTCGTTTTATATTTCGTCGCTTTCAGCGTAGAATTGGTTGCTTACCTAACTATTTAGGTCTCCCTTTGCCAATGCCTTACAATTTTTCATACGCTAGCTTGCGAATGATTTGTTCATGCTGTGGATATTTGTCTAATAAGTCGGTTTGAGTGAAAAGCTCGAAGTCCTCAAATTCAAACCCTGGTGCAACCATGCAGCCAACAAGAGAAAATGACCCGTTATCTACAACAGAGGATCCGAAAATAGAGTTTTTCGGAACAAGGACTTGTGGAGTTTCTCCATTTTCAATATTCAATCCTATCTTGTGTTCTAAATAGTTTCCATCCTCATCAATCACATGGACTAATAAAGAGCTCCCCCCGTGAAAGTACCACAATTCATCGGATTTCAGTCGATGAAAGTGGGACACATCTCCTGCCCCTAGTAAAAAGTAAATACTCGTATATAACTTTCTAAAGTTCACCGTTTCTTCTGAAGAAAAGGTACTTTTAAAATACCCACCTTCTGGATGAGGTTCTAAACCTAACTGTTTTATATAATATTCTGCGTTCATCATCAAACTTCCCTCGCTTCTAAATGCTTCATACAATTAAATAAATGACATAAATTTTTCTTTTCTTGTAATTCAACAACCGTAACAGAAGTATTCCCAATATCCTTTGAAAATTCCTCTTCGGGCATAAGTGCATTTAATAGCCGACTTATAAAGCCTCCGTGACTTACTACCAATACCCGTTTGCCAGGATGTGCATCTTTCACATCTTCTATAAAAGACATGCCTCTAGAAATAATAACCTCTTCTGGTTCAAAGCCCATATCCTGCTCTCTCCATGAGGCTCCCCATTTGGCTACACGTTCTTCTTCGGTCGTTCCTTCTATGATGCCCCCTCCAATTTCCCCTAACCTCTTGTCTGTATAAAATTCAGTGCTAGGATGTTTTTCAGCGATAATCTCTGCAGTTTTTTTTGCACGGATTAAAGGACTCGTATAAATGACATCCCATTCTTCCTGTTGCATTCTATCTGCAACACGCTCTGCCATTTCGATTCCTTCTTCATCTAACGGAACATCTGTATATCCTTGCGCTCGTCCTTCTTTGTTCCAAGCCGTCACTCCATGTCTTACAAACCCAATCGTTGTCATTATTTTTTCCCCCTCACACTCTCGTTCTTTTATTATAATGAAATGAAACAAAATGAACAATTCGTTCTTGACATTGACGTTGCGTAAAGGTTTAGACTTTATTTATTAGGAGGTGAAAGCATGGAATATACGATACAGAAGCTTGGCCAATTAGCGGGAATTAGTACGAGGACTCTTCGATATTATGATGAAATTGGATTGCTCAAGCCAGCACGTATAAATTCATCTGGCTATCGTATTTACGGTTCTGCTGAAATAGATAAATTGCAACAAATTTTGTTCTATAGAGAGCTCGGAGTGAACCTAGATCATATTAAAGAAATTATGACTTCTAAATCATTCGACCGTTCTATCGCACTTAAAGAACATCGAGAAAAACTGTTAGAAAAAAGAGCACAATTGGATTTATTGATTGCAAACGTCGATAAATCCATTCAACAAACAGAGAGGGGAATTATAATGTCAGATAAAGAAAAGTTTGAAGGGTTTAAGCAAAAACTGGTGGAGGACAATGAGAAACAATATGGAAAAGAAATTCGTGAAAAGTACGGAGAGGAAGCAATAAATAAATCTAACGCAAAGGTAAAAGGAATGACTCAAGCACAGTATGAGGAAGTTACAAACCTAACGGAGGAGATTGCAGTGAATTTAAAAGCGGCAATAGCAACAGGTGACCCTTCAAGTGAACTTGCTCAAAAGACAGCAGATTTACATCGTCAGTGGCTAAGCTTTTATTGGAATGAGTATACGAAAGAGGCACATGCAGGTGTTGCTCAAATGTATGTGGACGATGAACGATTTACCGCATATTATGATAAAATCCAACCTGGTGCGGCTGAGTTTTTAAGAGATGCGGTTCACATATACACAAAAAACTAAAAGGCTTATGCCTTTTAGTTTTTTTGCATGGAAATAACTGTTTGAATAATATCTACATCTTCAGGATAGGCAAGGGACAACTTAGAAAGTTCCTCCACTGGTTGCCAAGCAATCTCATGAATAAATTCATCTGGGTCCTGAATTGTAATTTCTCCACTTACTATTTCAACTATGAAATAGTCTACTTTGTAGGATATTCCATAGTCACTCAGTATCCCACTTTTGTTATGAACATTTTCTAAGGTACGTACTCTGAACCCTGTTTCCTCCCAAAACTCTCTTTCACAGCATTTTTCAAACGTTTCCCCCTCTTCCAATGTCCCAGATGGAACGGTCCATTTCTTCTCTTCTCCTGGAGCAGCTTGAAGAACCATTAAAATTTCATTTTGTTCATTTATACAAATTCCTGCTGCACCTCTCCAAACAAACATATCCATTCCATTTCCTCTTCTCTTTAAATAAGATCTTCTTCAAATACAACTACCTCAGATGCAAATCTGGACTTTTCTAAATCCACCAAACCATTTTGTCGAAAGCAAACTCCCTCGTCTTCTAACATGATTCTTTGTGAATAAGCAGATTCCTCATCCGGAATAGCAATTTCTCCTTTTGCATTAACCACACGGTGCCAAGGCAAACTGTGCTTGGCACTCATTGAATGCAAAATGCGTACTACTTGTCTTGCTCCTCTAGGACTTCCAGCAGCTTTAGCAATTTGCCCATATGTCATAATTTTTCCTGCAGGGATGGACTTTATAATTTCAATAACTCTTTCAGTAAAAGGGTTCATCACGCTTCATCCTTTCATTACTTCCGATTATAACTGATTTTTAAAAATTATTTTATACTATTTTTCTTAGTACCTTGCATAGAATAATACTACATGATATATTACTATCAAAGGTACTGTTTATTAAATAGTAGTGAAAGGAGTTAAGAAGCAAATGAATATACAGTTTAAAAAAGGCGTGTTGAACCTTTGTGTGCTTGTTTTATTAGATAAACAAGATCGTTATGGATATGAGTTAGTTCAAAAAATATCGGATCAAATCTCAATTTCCGAAGGCTCCGTTTATCCATTATTACGACGTTTGACAAAGGAAGGTTACTTCACTACTTATTTACAAGAATCAACGGAAGGTCCTCCGCGGAAGTACTATAAGCTGACAGACTTAGGTAGAACTTATCTACATGAACAGTTGAAGGAATGGAAAAGCTTTACAAACGGTGTAAACAATCTAATCGAAGAAGGTGTAAAAAATGACTGAACAACAATTTCTAAGTGAACTGGAGCTTGCTTTAACGAAACTACCTACGGAAGAACGAAACGATATTCTATCTGACATTAAAGAATATTTTAGGAATGGCCGTGAAGATGGAAAATTGGAAAGAGATATCGCCGCTTCTCTAGGCTCTCCAAAAGAAATTGCAAAGGAACTTTTGGAAAGCCATGTACCAGAAAAGATCGAAACAAATAATAAAATGATTCACCTGCCTCATTCTAACTTTACTAACGTAATGATGGATATAGATTTTGGTTCTCTTAACGTTTTTCCTTCTGAAACAGAAGAAACGTTTATTGAATTAATAGGTGAAAATGACAAATTGGAACTTACAGCCAATGTGGTAAATGATACATTGTCAATTCAATTAAAAACAAAGAAATTTAAACTTTTTAGCTTCTTATTCTTGATTAAAGAAATCAAAGTGAACGTAGCTCTGCCTAAGAAACTATATTCTTCCATCAACATGAAAACGGATAACGGTCGCATTCGTGCAGAAAAAATTCTTGGGAAAACAATAAAGGCAACTTCTGACAACGGAAGCATTGGCTTAAAAGAATTTGCGTCAACTGTTTTAGAAGTAGAAACTGATAATGGTCGAATTGAATTAGACAAAATTCAAGTTGATAAGCTTTCTACTCAAACGGACAATGGACGAATCGAACTTCGAAATATAGATGCTGAGCAAATTCAAGCAAAAACAGATAACGGTCGAATTATGATGGAATATGTAAACGGAGATATCATTGGAAAAACTGATAACGGGAGAATCTCCCTTCTGACTACTACCTTGGATCGCATGATTGAACTAGAGACAGATAACGGAAGCATTCTTGTGGAAACCGAAAATGAACCTACGAATGTTTCTATACAAGCCAAAACAGCTTCTGGAGGAATCAATATTTTTGGAGAAAAGAACTCTCGTACAGTTATTGGGAGTGGAACGAATACAGTTAAACTTTCTTCCGATAATGGGAAAATTACCGTAGGAAAGAAAATACCAATTGCACACGCTTAATGATAGTGATAGACACATATCTTCTCCGTTCTTCATAAGCTATTGAAGCATGAAGTATAAAAGGGGGAACAATGTGAATATAAATGAAGTCTCTAACCAGCAAATGTATGATCAACAGGCTTATCAACGGTCTTTAAAAATGATGGAAGATGCTGTTCAAGGGGAAAAAGAAGACCGTATCTTTTACGACTATTTAATATCAATGGCACCAACACAAGAACAAAAAGACATTATTACATCCATCCGTAACGATGAAATTATGCATAACCAATTATATAAGCAAATGTATAAAGCATTAACAGGCAATGAGGCAACTATCTTACCAGAAAAAGAATTTATACCGCCGCCGTCGTATAAAGATGGTATTAAGAAGGCATTACTTGGAGAATTGAAAGCTATGGAAAGATATAGAATCATTCGACAAGGGCTTCCTTATGAACAGTACAGAGACATTGTATTTAATATACTTACAGATGAGCTTAAACATGCAACACTGTATAATTATATATTGACTGAGCTTGATTCAAATAGCGCTAGTTCCAATAATAGTTCTAAATCTCCAGATGAGTGGGTTCAGTACACAGAGTACTTAGTAAACGAAGGCTTAGAGGATGTTAAAAGAGGAGTAAACTCTAAACATATTTTACAAGAATTTATTTTAATGGGTGTTCTTGTTGGGAAAGGATACACTCCAGAAAAAGCATATGAAACAGTTGAAAACTGGGAACGAACAGGTGAATCAAAGCTTCTCCAACAAAGTAAAAGTATGGATCGATGATAATGAAGAGCTGCGTAGATCTCGATTACGCGGCTTCTTTATCTAGAAAGTTTGTATTGGTTTTAAATATAATTTTTCAAACTATTTTTTATGCATATAAATTATTTAAGGGGAATTAAACATGAAAGATTCATTTACATTTGTCAAAGACTATAAACATAACAAGCTATTACGGGCAAGTTTCAATAATTTAGCTAGTTCTACATTTGGTCTCAATTTTGAAACTTGGTTTGAACATGGCTATTGGTCACACAAATATATACCTTATTCATTTACTAATGAAAATAAGGTTATAGCAAATGCTTCGGTAAATATTATCGATGTCGTAATTGATAATGAGATTAAGAAAGCAGTACAAATTGGAACTGTTATGACAGATCCTACTTATCGTAACCAAGGTCTTGCAAGAATGCTGATGGAAATAATTCTGGAAGATTATAAGGATGTTGATTTCTTTTATTTATTTGCAAATTCTAACGTTCTAGATTTTTATCCAAAATTCGGTTTTGAATTGCATCAGGAGACACAATATTCCATGAAATTTAATGGCAATAGCAAAAATGATTCCGGCGTAAAACAATTATCTGGACAAGATAAAGAAGATTTAACGTTTATCTATCACTTCTCTTCTAAAGGTAAAATTGTTTCCAACTTTTTTGCTACAAAGGATACTAATGAACTCCTAATGTTTTATTGTATGTACGTATTTCCAGAGAATATCTTTTATATTCCACAAGAAGACTTGATTATTCTCTGTGAAATTAAAGACAACACTTTACATATTTTTGATGTAATAAGCGAGCAACCATATAATTTAATTGAACTGGCTAAGTATGTAGCTAATGAAAATACGAACCACATTGTACTTAATTTTACACCCATAGGCGATACAACTGAGTTTACAATGACACCTTATCATGACAGCAATCCATTGTTCGTAAAATTAAATCATCCAAACATTAGATTACCTAAGCATTTTAAACACCCTATTACCTCACAGGCTTAAGAAGAAAGGAAAATGATCATGAGTAATGAAACATTTCCAATAATTGAAACAAAACGCCTAATTCTTAAAGAAATAAAAAAAGAACATGCAGAAGATATGTTCCAATATTTATCCGATCCAGAAGTTATGGAGTATTATGGGATAAGTCCTTTTACTACAATTCAAGATGCTTTAGACGAAATGGAATGGTACAACAAAATCCGTCTAGAGAAAAAAGGGATTAGATGGGGAGTATCTCTGAAAGAAAGTAATCAAATTATTGGGAGCTGCGGTTTCCTAAATTGGGAGCAAAAGCATTTCCGCGCGGATATCGGAGCAGAATTGTCTAAAGAGCATTGGGGAAAAGGTATCATGTCTGAGGTTTTTGAAGCTGTACTTGATTATGGATTTCAAAAGATGAATTTAGAACGTATTCAGGCAATCATTGAACCATTAAACATCGCATCACAAAAGCTAGCAGAAAAAAGCGGTTTTATGAATGAGGGTCTACTTAGAAAGTATGAATACGGAGACGGGAAATTTGATGATTTATTTATGTATTCTATCTTGCGCGAAGAGTTCCAGAAGGGATTACATTAATGGAAGAGATAAAAGAAAAAAGTACGTATGTGAAGTAAACTTTTGCTAATTTAAATTGAAATACCGTGAAAAAATCAAGATACACAATAGATTATTCATTCCAAAAAACAGTACAAATAACTAGAAATTTCAATAATTTTGCAATTAAAAACGCTTGGAGAATTCCAAGCGTTTTTTATCGTGGCTATTAGCTATCACAGAAAAAATTGTTTCAAAGGTTTATAAAAAAGCTAAACTGCCTATTGTTTATATGGTAATTTCTATTTCCAAACCACCGTGAGTCATATTCGCAAATGGAACATGATCCGATTCTTTTGTTAGTTTTATACCTATTATGACACTTGCATGCGCTACTTGATGACTGTATAGATAATCTATTGTATAACCATCTGCTATTAGTCCATTTTCTCCTGTTTGAGAAATTTTTACTAATGGATAAATGCCAGGAGAGACATTTTGAAGCTTGACCTCTAACCCTTTAGGATTGCTTTCAACTAAAGATACATAGGATTGACCACTCTTGAATAGAATACTTCCATTTCCGTTATTTGCTACTAGGCTGAATACAATGGGCTGACCCTGAAGAGGCTGGAATGCTGCATTACCACCTACTAATGTATTGTGTGCTACTGCCCCAGTTGTTTCTGCATTGAGTGGTACTCCTTCGCTTCCCATTTTAATCGTATTTCCAACAGCCCCAACATCCTTACAATTCCATAATCTCAAACCATATTGAGTTAGAGAGTTAGGAGTTTTAATCGTGTTGCCTTGAACCGATCCCTCCTGTAAATTACGGACTAAGATTCCTCCTGCTATGCTTGGATGGTCTACATCTACTATATTATTGGACACATTTCCACTAAAGTTAGGTTGAGTAGGAATGGAATATCCAGCATAAACCACATATGGCTCAAATATCGTGTTATCAATGTCCAGTTCATCTGGAACTCCGTGAATGATATTCCCGTCGATAATCAATCGATCAAACGAACCAACAAAAATAACACTGTCTGTACCAAAGCAATTTTTAACATGATTATTGCTCACAATGGCATTAGTCTCTTGATTGACTTTGGGTTGCCTTTGAACTCCTCCAATATATATTGCACCCAATGGATTTTTAGCATATCCACAATCAACGATCTTATTGTTAGCTACAATACAATCCTTTGTATATTGCTCTACATTGGTCCATTTATAAAAGAGCCCTCCAACCATGGAGTCAGATATAAAATTATCTGTTGCTATTAAACCACCACCTGCGTGGCCATCTATGGCTTTACGTTTGTTACCTCTAAGCGTGCACCCGGTGATTAAAAGGTCATTGGCTTTGGGAAATAACGTACCCAGTGAATTGATCCCGTAACCAGGGTCTACATAAGTATGATATTTGGAGGCATGTGGATGCCCTGCTCGATCGCTTATGCTATTAATTACCCGCGGTCTTTCTACTGCTGAAAACACATAATTACTAGAGTAATTATCATGAGCATTACATTCAATAAAAGTAACGTCTGCATTATCTTCGTATTGTAAATCGGTTGGTAGGTAGTCCCCTAAATGCCCTACTGCAAAACCCGAGTAGTTAAACCCGCAGCTTTCACAGGCTCTGAAGATAATATTTTTACAGCCGCGATGCACTAAAACTCCACTTCCTACATTTCCTATAAATCCTCCGCCAAATAACCCGAATGGCTTACCATCATTTCCAACACGTGCACTCGTATCGAAGCTATTGTTTTTTCGGTAATTCCAAAATCCAGAAGTTGGATAGCCCCCTGCAGTGGTACCTTTTTCTCCATAACCAGTTACGGGATCTATTCCTGGGAACTCACCATAACCCTCAAATTTGATCCCTTCAATAATACAATCCTCACAAAGCTGAAGCTCTAAGATTCCCTGAGCATGAGTTCTGGTGAATAAAACAGCCCCATAACCTATCAAATGAACTCGCTTCTTCCCTCTCAGGAGCAAACAAGGTTGGTCATTGTTCGGAAAATCTTCTAGCTTCAAGTTTTTCTCCAGCCAGTAACGTCCTGGTGGCAAAATCAAAGTATCACCATCATTTGCATGATTAAAAGCTGCCTGAATAAAATCCTGTATTCTTGTCCGTCCAGTTGCGTCAGCCTTTATGATCTTAGCCGTTCCACCTTCTATTTCATCTAACATTTCAAAATTACGTGTTATTCCCTGCAGGAATTCCTTTGAAAGTTTGTCTTCGATATTGGTTGGAATATAATATTTTTTCTTGGGTGTATAATTTGTCATCTTTTATATCTCCCCTTCAAATATAATTTTTCTAAGATCAGTAGGCTAACTTGATAAAACATTTATCTTTGTTCATCTCCTCCCCTTAAAAGAGGCCAAAAAAACAATAAACCCCTCCACATCATTAGTAATTACTAATTCGATAAGTGGAGGGGTATTTCCTTTACAAATTTTTGAATAGATTGCATTACAGTTAAATAGACCCTCTTTGGCCATGGAGATATAACTATTGATTCAATGGAGTATCTCTGAAAATTTCGGCGTTTCTCCGGAAATCTCAGAGTATCTCTGAAAATCTCGACGTTTCTCAGAAAATCTCGGAAATACGTAACAGGAGAAAATACAGGTAGGCCCTGATTAAGCACTTGCCTTTTATATTACTTTTATTTTATCCGGTCACCATCAATTAATATGTACGGACCGGGACAATTAATTGTAAAAGAGTATTATCTTGAACTGCGTTTATAATAAACGGACGCATGGCACCAGTTAATTGGATAACTATATCTTGTCCATCGAAAGCTTTTAAAGCATCCATCATGTATTTTGCACTAAACGAAAGTTTTATCTCTTCCCCTTCCATTGTAGATATTTTAATTTCTTCTTCTACGTTTCCAATCTCAGGGGAACTAGAGGATACTTCTACTTGATTACCTTCCATTGAAGAGAAACGAACAATATTATTCCGTTCTTCACGTGCTAATAAAGAAGCACGGTCAATCGCTTGAAACAATGCTTTGCTATTCATGGTAATAATTGTTTTATACTCGGTCGGAATTAACCGAGAGGTATCTGGATAGTTTCCTTCTAGTAAACGAGAGTAGAATAACACATCTTTCGTTTTAAATAATACTTGTTGGCTCGTAATTACGATATAAACAGGTTGGGACGAGTCTCCGATAATTTTGCTTAGCTCATTTAAGCTCTTCCCCGGAATAACTACATTAAATTCATCTTCTGGTGGGTTCTCTAAAATTAGTTTGCGACGAGCTAGACGATGACTATCAGTGGCTACACAAATGAGTTCTCCATCCTTCACCTGCCAATGGACTCCCGTTAATACAGGACGACTTTCAGATGTTGATACCGCAAATACGGTTTCTCGAACAACAGATTTTAATAAATCAGATCCAATTATTAACAGTGAATCATCCTGAATCTCCGGGAGTAATGGATATTCAGTTGGATCTATCCCAATTATATGAAACTCTGATTTTCCGGATTTTATATACGTCTGATTATTTTCCTTCACCTCCATTTCTACATCGCTAGTTGGTAGCTTCCTTACAATTTCATTCAACATACGTGCTTGCAAAACAATCGAACCTTCTTCTATAACTCGAATTACTTGTTCCCCATCTTCCTCTGATTTAATAAACGTTTGAATTGTTACATCTGAATCACTTCCTGTCAGACTCAATCCTTTTTCTGTAACTTCCAACTTTATTCCAGTTAAAATTGGAATCGTTGTTTTTGAACTAACTGCTTTCATTACTACATTTAATCCATCTAATAATCTGTGCCGCATGATTTCAAATTTCATTATTTTACCCCACTTTAATATCTCAATATTTTTATCTACTAAATATTCAATCAAATTAAATGTAACATTATGAAAATTTATTTGCACCACGTTTTTACAACACAAAAAAGCTCTATCACAAAAAATGTGATAGAACTTCCATTATATATTCTATTTAGAAGCAAGACCTCTGCCGATTAAATTTGCAGAAATAGGTTTTTTCCCAATTTCTCGAGCCCATACAGATAGTTGTCCAATATGATGAATTTCATGAGCAATTATATGACGCATTACCTCGCCCCATGTATCTGTCACCACCCTACCATCAGGCGTTTTATCGTGAAAAAGTCGATTTTCCATTTGTTCTTCCCATGCTCGAACAAATGGCTCTACCTCAAATCTAAATTTTGCGTCCAACTCTTTCACTTTTTCCAACGTATTGTGATCATCGAAACTCTCTTGGAAGTCTGGTTTTCCTTGAAGGATACGAATCCAACTCCACTCTACATCAACAATATGAAAAAGAGTATGCAGTATCCCGCCAACTCCACCTGTTCTAACTAGGAGAAGGTCCTCCTCACTTACTTCTTCACACCATCGATACCACTCTTCTCTAACCATCCAATTGTAACGGAACATCATTTGCAAGAAAATCTCCTCCGATTCCCGTAAATAGATTAATTACAAAAAACTAAATAATTCTTCTTCCCATTTGCCCTAGGGAATAGTGAATTCCATGTTGAAGCGTCCGGAAGCAATCGAATTTCAATAGTTGAACATCAGATTGAGCAATAACCTTGCTCAATTCTGGTGATATACCTACCAGTATTGTCTTAACTCCAATCAATGCAGTAGCAGAAGCAATATTTTCAATTAGTTGAGCAGTGTACTTGCTTATATTTTCATCTAATCCGGTTAAATCAAGAATTAAGTAGTTTGCTTTATAACTAGGTATATTATTTAAAGTTTTTTCTACTAATTCCATAGAACGTTCTTCATCATATTTTCCAATAAGCGGCACCACTACAATGCCTTCTAATACTGGTATAACGGGGGAGGAGAGTTTCTTAATAAGTTCATTAAGGTCTCTTGTTTTATCTTCTACTAGTGCTTCCAACTGCATGATTTGATTCATTTCCGTTTTTTTAGCTAGCTCACTTATATTATTATTAACTGTTATATCTGACGGAAAATACTTTACTTCCGTATGCTCGTATCCCTCTAATTGGTAATGATTGACCTCGTACCAAATATTTGTGCCAAACATTCCTGTAAATATACCTGCATAGTGAGCTGGTATATATTTTCCACCTATCGATTTTCCCTGTACTTCGTTTATTTTATGTTCCCAGCTATTTATAAATTTTGCTTTAAAGGTGTTAGCTTTTACATCTAGATCCTCTATAACCGTAAGTCCCCAGCCGGCAGAAGCATAAGTGTTAGTGATTAACTTTGCAGCTTCTTCCACACTAACATTTTTCATGTTTTGAAAGTATTCACCTACCATTAAACCTTGTCTAAAGCCCGTTGTTTCAAAAACCAATTGAGAAGCTTCTTCTCCAGTTATTTCCTCAATTGTGTCAAAGAATGATCGCATAGCTGAAGAAATCCAAAAAAGCATGGCATCTTGTTGTTCAAACATGAATTTTCCTGATTCTAAGTCCCAACTAAAATCGATACCATTTACTTTTATATTTGCTTGTTTCTCCATCTTTTCTAATCTCCTTTTCTTGCTTGAATATTACTTAATAAATTCTAAATGTACGGAATCTATAAGCTTTTGATAACCAATCTCCTGGTAAATTTTATTTGAAGTAGGATTTAGCATATCTGTGTATAGTACACAAAACTGATATTCCTTTAAAAGCTCCTTACTCCCCGCAGCTACCATTGTGCGTGCATATCCTCTTTTACGCTGCTCTTTTGGTGTAAATACCATAGAAACAGTAACACCATTCGCTGTAGGTCTTGCTTTTTTCATCATGGATACTATCTGCCCTTCATTCTCCCATAAAAATACTTCATTTGCATCAAGCATTACTTTTACTTTCTTTTTTATTTCTTGTGGCTCTGTCCTTGGAAGTCCAGTGTCCCCTTCAAAAAAGCTATACCATCTTTCTATAAGGTTTGCATGTTCTAAAGTTGCAAAGCTCCATGTGCCTGGACTCATTTCTAAGGAATCAACCACCTGATCTAAACGATATAACCCCTGATCCATTAAGAGTGAATGACCTTGTCCAGTTTTCTCCTGCCATTTTTCTGCAAATTTATATGCCCATTCTTTCACACTAATGATAGATTCTATATTGATTGAATGTCCTGTTAACTCTTGAATACATAAATCGATACAAGCTTCCATTTGTAGTTCATCAACAAAAATCATATTAAACGGGTGTGGAGGAGTCATTTGAAAAAGTGCTAATAACTTTCCATTTTCTTCAATGGTCGCCAAGTAAGGATTATCATATTTCCCCTCTTTTATTCCTTGTAGAACTCCCAAAAACAAGCTAAACTTATCCTCATTTTTCAGCAAAAACGGTGTAGCCACTTGCGCAAATTCTTCCGCATTTTCATAACGTTTAAAAATCATATTAACATCCCCCTTTGTATCTTTGTATGTTACTATAACTTAAAATACTGCTAGAGGGGAGTTAATAATGAAAGTTATTTCGATTCGTAATATACATATTGGTGAAGGTTTGCCTAAGATTATTGTTCCGCTAATGGGAAAAAACTTAGAGCAGCTTCTTTCGGAAATTAATACAATAAAGCAAGCTGGCCCAGATATTGTGGAATGGCGAGCGGATGTACTAGATGAAGTAGAAAACTTAGAAGAGGTGTTAGAGGTAATTTCAACTATTCATGAAGCACTTTACCCTACTCCTTTATTGTTTACATTTAGAAGTCACCGTGAGGGTGGAAATAAAAAAATTACTGACACCTATTACAAACAATTGCTTTGTGAGGTAGTGCAATCAAGGGCAGTTGACTTAATTGATGTTGAATTATTTGATCCAAATGTAAATGAAATAGTGGAAGTTGCAAAATCTAATAATGTCTACGTTGTCATGTCTAATCATGACTTTGAAAAAACCCCGGCAAAAGAAGAAATTATATTTAGATTAAAAAGAATGCAGGAATTAGGTGCAGATATCCCCAAAATAGCAGTAATGCCTAAACTCCCAACGGATGTTCTAACACTATTAGATGCTACCTATACGATGAATTCCTTATATGCAGATCGTCCCATTATCACGATGTCAATGGCTTCTACGGGTGCAATTAGTCGAATAGCTGGACAAGTTTTTGGTTCAGCTGCAACATTTGGCGCTGGAATAGAAGCCTCTGCTCCTGGTCAAATACCAGCAGTGAAGCTTCGAAAAATTTTAGAAGTCTTGAATACAGATTAAGAAAAGCGCAAGCGTAACCTTTAAAAGCAAAACCTGTTTTCCATTGTTTCCGGAGTGCTTTTGACAGACTTTGGCTACATTATTAACGTGTGAATTTTGAGGGGAGGGGGGGGGGGGGGGGGGGGAGCCCGCCCGCCAGGGTGGTGTGGAATTTTGGTTGGGGGGGT
>NZ_JBAWSY010000018.1:48784-71528 GCF_037104765.1 Psychrobacillus mangrovi
CCTTTGTTGCCGGCGTGCTTTTGACAGACTTGGGCTACTTTATTAACGTGTGAATTTTGAGGGGAGGGTCGTGACTAGCGTCACGACCCTCCCCTCTTTTTTCGATAATATTGTGGCGTTGGTCTGTCCGCCGCCCTTCTGCAACTTTTGGAGACTGGTTAATAGCTTTTCGGATAATTAGATAATAGATGCTGTCCTATTTATCTTGTAAGCTACCGAAAATGCAATTTCGGTCGCTATCTATCCGCTCTATTATAAGAATCCTACTATTTTTTCGAAATTCCGCTAATAACAATACAACCGCTAATAATACCTTGGATTGGCGGACCATTAAGCAGCCATTTAAATTCTTGTGAAAGATAACTGAACCCGTTACTTTTATAGTTTCATCGTTAGACGGATCATATCCACACATGCAATTCCATTTTCAATAATTTCCGCTTCGTAATGAAGAAGGAAAAAATCTTTATCTACTCCTGTTATTCGAAATCCACATTTTTGATAGAGAGCCAGCTGTCCAATACTGGAGTTCCCTGTTCCAATTTCCATGATTTTGTATCCTTGTTGCTTTGCTTTCTCTATTGCATCTAGGATGAGTGCCTTCCCAATGCCTTTCCCCTGTTGCTGCTCCGCTACTGCTACATTAACAAGCTCTACCGTTTCAGGTCTGGTCGGAAGCAATACATATACTCCTATTGTTCTCCCATTTTGTTCTGCTATAAAGCATTCTCCACGTCCCACATACTGCTTAACCAGTTTTTCGGATGGATCGGCAAGTAATAGTAAGTCTAATGGATATGCTTCTGTTATTCGTTTTGTGTTCATTTATTCTTCACCGGTTTCAAGTTTTAATAGCGTTTCTTTCATTTCTAATCCACCTCTGTAACCAGATAAAGCCCCGTTCTTCCCAATAACTCGGTGACACGGAATAGTGATAAGGACAGGATTTGCACCAATTGCTGTACCGACTGCGCGAATAGCTGTAGGGTTATTGATCAACTCGGCAATTTCCGAATAAGACTTCTTTTCTCCATATGGTATATTTCTTAACGCGTCCCAAATAGCTAGTTGAAATGCGGTTCCTTTTACGTCCATTTGAATTGTAAACTCATGTCGAAGTCCATCTAAATACTCTTTTATTTCATTTGTATACGGAGTTAAAGCTTCGTGATTCTCTACCAATTCATGTTTCGGAAAGCGTTTCTTCACCCATACTTCCATCTCTTCATATGACTTGCCTGGTGAACCAACATAGCATAACCCTATTTCTGTTGCAACAATATAAAATTGCCATTCGTTATGAACGAAATGCATCCAATATAATTTATTCATCTGAGTAATTCCCCTTTTTTCTAAATTGAATGGGTGTGTATCCCGTGACTCTCTTAAATAGAGTTATGAAATATGGAATATTGGACATTCCAATCTCTTTTCCTATTTCAACTAGTGACTTTTTTGTATTCGTTAGCAATTCTTTTGCTTTTGCAATTCTAACTTGTTGCATATATTCTACGGGAGAAATGCCCACTATTTTCTTAAATGTTCTTTGTAAATGAAAGGGACTTCCATGACCTATGTCTGCCAAAAGATCCAATGTGACCCGTTCATGAAAGTGAAGGTCTATATATCCTTTAATATGATCAATCCATTCTTCGTCTGGCAAGCGCAATCCATTTGGTTTGCAACGCTTACACGGTCGAAACCCATCCTTTATTGCTTCTTTTGCTTCTGTATAAATACTTACATTTTCTTTTTTAGGAGGTCGAGATTTGCAAGATGGTCTACAAAATATGCCTGTCGATTTTACGGCGTACAAAAAAACATCGTCATACGCTGAATTATTTTGAATTATTGCCTCCCATTGCTCATCAATCATGAAATCACCTCCACTTTTAGTATACTTTTTTTTACATAAAAAAGCAGATTTTCATGTTGTAATAGCAAGATAACGAAATTTTTTCCGTATATAATATAGTGAGAGAGGGGCTAGTCATATGTATTGGAATGAACAAGATGAGCAAATCATTATACATACACCACCAAATTTTTCTTTTAAACAAAACCTTCACTATTTATCTAGGTCTACGAATGAATGCTTGTTCCATATTAGTGAGGATATGGTTAGAAAAGCCATTACTGTAGGTGAATGTATAACTCTAATAGAAATTAAAGAACGAGATGAACATTCACTAGTTGTAGATTTTTTAGGAGACACTAGACCCATAAGTAGTAAAGACCGTGAAAAAGTTGCGGCTTATATTTTCGAATGGTTTGATTTGAAAACAGACATGAGTCGCTTTATTGAGCTCTCTAGTAATGACCCTATTCTTCAACAGGCAATTACAGAATTTAATGGTTTGCGTATTATGGGTATTCCAGATTTATTTGAAGCAATGGTTTGGGGTATATTAGGCCAGCAAATCAACTTAACCTATGCCTATACTTTAAAAAGACGATTAGTTGAACAGTATGGTCGAGCACTTGAGTTTGAAGGTAAACAGTATTGGGTGTTCCCCTCACCTGGGGAGATCGCTAACCTCTCGATAGAAGATTTAGCTAGCTTAAAAATGACAGTGAAAAAGTGTGAATACTTATTAGATGTAGCGAATCTAATAAATTTGGGATTACTTACAAAAGAAATGCTTTTGGAAACAAATGATATTAAAAAAGCAGAAAAAAAGCTTACCAGCATACGTGGTATTGGTCCATGGACCGCTAACTATGTATTAATGCGCTGCCTCCGATTCCCTTCCGCATTCCCTATTGACGATGTGGGGTTACATAATGCACTGAAGTATATAACAGGTTCTCAGCAGAAGCCTTCAAAGGATGAAATTTTACTACTTTCTAAAGCCTGGAAGGGCTGGGAGGCATATGCAACCTTCTATTTATGGAGATTTTTATACTAGAATCAAAAAAACCATCCTCCTCATTTCGAGGAAGATGGGTTATCGTGAATAAGTAATTCCAATATGTCTTCAGACACATATGTTTTATTGGCTTTAACTATTGGCTTTTCTATGAATTTTCGTAGGCTTCTATTGTAGCTATATACCTCTTCTCCGCGTTTAATGGTAAAAGAACTGTTACCTAATTTTAAAAAAACGCTATTTCGCTTTGGATGGTTAATTACTTTATAACCTAGCTGCTCCGCTACTTTTCGAAGAGGAATCATTTTCGTACCATTTTGCATAAAATGATCTTTTTCTATTATTTTTTGAACTTCCTTCATTTCAGGAGAAAGATAGTTGATAGCTACTATTTTACTCGGTGCGGTTTGAGCTGGAATACTTTTTGTTGCTATCGTATAAAATACCACTAGCTCTTTTCCTCTTAGATCCTTTTGCGTAATTTTTTCTCCTTTTTCATTTACTAAAACCGTTTCTTTGTCTATCTTAAGTTTCAATTCCTTATCAACACTTAAGAATTGTTCATCAAACTTGCCAACTTTTATTGAGCTTGAATTTTTAGTGTCATGAACGATTACTAACTCAGGATAAATTTGTGCTGGATATATCATAATCATTGGCTTATTTTTGTCATAATACGCGTCAATGCGTTGACCTTTTTGGAAGGCATCTTTTTTCACTTCTTTTGTTGTCCCGCTATTAAATGAAAGAGTATCATTCGTTACTTTAAGAATGGTAACAATAGGTTCTTCGTCTTCGCATTCAACGGTAAGGGTCACTAAATCCTCTGTTTTTTCTATATCTTTAATTATTCCAGATGATTTTATAAAGTTTGTAGTATCCTGGGTAACTTTTTCCGTGTCTGCATTCGCAACCGGGTAATTAAAAAGTAAAGTGATTAATAGTATTGCTCCAGCAAATATACTTAGATTTTTCATCAAATCGCTCCTTTTAGCACCATATTATAGAATTTGACGTAACATTTACAAAAACGTTACAAAAAAATGAAACATTATCCAAATGTTGTACGTATACATGAATGGATACAAAAAATAAGAGAATGGAGTCTGTATATGACACTATCTATCAATCAAGTAACGAAAAGATATCAAGACTTTGTGGCCGTTGATAATCTCTCTTTCGAAATTGAAAAAGGTGAAATTTTTGGATTAATCGGCCAAAATGGTGCAGGTAAAACAACTACTTTTCGTATGATTTTAGACCTTCAAGAAACAACAGAAGGTACAATCACTTGGGAAGGAAAAAATATTAATTCGATTGATCGAAATGTTTTAGGATATTTACCTGAAGAACGTGGTATATTCCCAACTATGAAAGTAGAAGATCAGCTTTATTTCTTCGGAGAATTGAGAGGAAAACATCGAAAAGACCTACATAAAGAGGTAGATTATTGGATTAACCGTTTTGAACTAGAAGATAAAAGAAAAGCAAAGGCAGAAACCTTGTCCAAAGGGAATCAACAGAAGGTGCAACTGATTGCAAGCTTTATCCATCAACCAGAGTTTCTTATTTTGGATGAACCATTTAGCGGTCTAGACCCAGTTAATAAGGATTTATTGAAAGGTGCAATTTTGGAATTAAAGGACAAAGGGACAACGATTTTGTTCTCCAGCCATCAGATGGAAAATGTGGAGGAACTTTGTGATCATCTTTGTCTATTGAAGCGTGGTGTCTCTCTGTTTGCTGGTAGTTTATTAGATTTGAAAAAACAATATGGAAAGACAAAGTTGATGATTCGGTCAGATATTCCAAAAGAAGTACTTGCAAATTTAAATGGCGTAAAAGATATTCAGGTTGGAAAAGAACAGTATACACTTACTTTAGAAGACGAATCGTATGCTCAATCTATTTTTGACTTTGTTTCAAATGGAAAGTATATAGAGAAGTTCAGTTTAGATTATTTATCCTTAGATGAAATTTTCAAAGATAAGGTTGGTGGAACACATGTCTAAGTTTTGGCTTCTCGTCAAGCAGTTATATTCACAAAAAATCAAAGCAAAGTCATTTATCATCTCAATTATTATATATGTCGGCGTTATTAGTGTGTTCATGTTTTGGTCTGATATTAAGGAAGCATTTTTCCAAGATGAACCGTTGCAAGTTGCTTTATTGAATGAAACTGAGGCGGATATCGAGGCCTTATTCCAATCAAGTAACGATATTGAATTTACTTTCCCTACCGATGAGATAGCAGAAGTAGAAAAACAAGTAGTGGACGGTGATTTTGATACTGCTATTGTTATAAAAGATCAAGATCAATCATTAGCTGCGGAAATTGCAACTTACGAGCCTCTCACATTTAACGACCAACAGAGCATATCGGCTCAACTACAGTACGCAGGAAAGCTTTATGAGGTACAACAGCTTAACTTAACAGCGGAGCAAGCGGAAAAAATACTTCAATCGGAAACGGTTATTTCGATGAAAAGTTTAGATGAATCTGCAACAGGAAAAAGTGAAGATGAAAAAGCAGCTGGTATTGGTGCTTCCATGCTTGTTGGATTTTTAATTTATTCCTTTGTAATAGGCTTTTTATCGATGATTACAACAGATGTGGCATCTGAAAAAGGGTCACGTGTATTAGAGGTTTTACTTGCAAGTGTTAAGCCTTCCACTCACTTTCTGGCGAAGCTAACGGGTACATTTTTATTGGCACTTACACAGATCAGTGCACTCTTACTTGTTCAAGGGCTATTGTTTTTAGTCATTGATGGGGGTTCAAAATGGGATACCATTGTAGAGATTGTGAATGAATTATCGTATTCATTTATCGGTTATGCCGTATTGTTTTTATTGCTGACGATGTTACTCTATTTAATCATTGGAGCTTTACTTGGTTCACTTGTATCGAAAGTCGAAGAATCCAGCCAGGCGATGATGCCGGCAATGATGCTTGGAGTTATTGGATTTTATGTACTGTTATCAGGATTGTATAGCCCTGATACATTGATTATTAAGATATTTTCTTATATCCCTTTTACTGCAGGGATGGTTATGCCACTTCGAATAGGAGCTACAGATATTTCATCATTCGAGCCAATGCTCTCTATGCTTATATTAATAATTACAGTTATTTTAATGTTCTTACTCAGCCTGTCCTTCTACAAACGAAGTGTATTAACGTATAGCTCAGGCGGGATCATTCAAAAAATCAAAACCGTACTGAAAGTGACAACTTAATATTTTTTACATTAACAATCGTAAGAGTTTTTACTTTTACGATTGTTTTTTTGGTTCAATTGACCAATTTCTGCATAAAATAATTCATGAAAGAAGGGATGCGAATAGATGTGCGGAATAACTGGTTGGATTCATTTTCATAAGGATTTACGAAACGAATTGTCTATTGTCGAGAAAATGACGGAAACGTTAAGAAGACGTGGGCCAGATGACAATAATACTTGGGTCGGTGCCCATACGTTATTCGGTCATCGAAGATTAACAGTTGTCGACCCTGTTGGTGGGAAACAACCAATGGTTAAGAAGTATAAGCTAAACCAATATACACTTACTTATAATGGGGAATTGTACAATACAGAAGACATTCGGAAGGAACTATTGAAACGTGGCCATACTTTTTCCGGCCATTCAGATACGGAGGTTTTGTTGACTTCTTATATAGAATGGAAAGAAAAATGTGTAGATTATTTTAATGGGATTTTTGCTTTTGCTATTTGGGATGAAACAGAACAAAAAGCCTTCATCGCAAGAGATCGGCTTGGAGTAAAACCATTCTTTTACACAGAAAGAAATGGAGGATTACTATTTGCCTCCGAATTAAAAGCCCTTCTTGCTCATCCAGATGTTCCTACTAACATAACAAGAGAAGGTTTGGCCGAAATAGTTGGTTTAGGACCATCTCGTACTCCTGGATTTGGTGTATTTGATGGCATCAACGAGTTGCGTCCTGCTCATGCCCTTACCTTTTCTAAAAATGGTCTACGTATTTGGCGTTATTGGAATGTAGAAAGCAAGGAACATACAGACTCTTTAAATGAAACAATAGAAAATGTACGTTACCTCGTAATAGACGCTGTAGAGCGCCAGCTCGTTTCAGATGTACCCCTTTGTACATTTCTTTCAGGTGGAATCGACTCTAGTCTTATCAGTGCAATAGCTGCTAATGCATATAGACGTGATGGCAAGCCCCCTCTCCATACCTACTCTATTGATTATGAAAATAATCAACAACACTTCCAAGGAAATGCTTTTCAGCCAAGTGATGACCGTCCTTGGATCCAAAAAGTTTCAAGTAGTCTAGGCACACTTCACCACTACTCCATAATTAGTCAAAATCAACTAGTAGAATCTTTAACCGAAGCCGTACATGTTCGGGACCTTCCAGGAATGGCAGATATCGATTCTTCGTTACTTTGGTTCTGTAAAGAAATAAAACAAGACTTTACGGTTGGACTATCAGGGGAATGTGCAGATGAAATATTTGGTGGTTATCCTTGGTTTCATCAAGTAGCTAATTCCGAAAACGGCTTCCCTTGGATACGTTCGAAATATGAACGGAATTCACTACTTAATGATAGTTGGCATAAAAAACTTGCGATTGATGATTACGTGGGAAATGCTTATAAAATGACGCTCGCGGAAACTCCGCTATTAGATGGAGAATCAGAAATCGATGCTAAACGACGTCAACTATTCTATCTAAATATGACGTGGTTTATGACGACTTTATTGGATAGAAAAGACCGGATGAGTATGGGTGCTAGCTTGGAAGTACGGGTTCCTTTTGCGGATCATCGATTAGTGGAATATGCTTGGAACATTCCATGGGATTATAAAATGGTTGGCAATCAAGAAAAAGGTATCCTAAGGTCAGCATTTCAAGGTATCCTTCCTACAGAGGTTCTTTACCGTAAGAAGAGCCCTTATCCCAAAACACATAATCCCGTTTATTCGGAAAAAGTACAAAGCTTGTTAAAGGAACAATTACTAGATAAAAACTCCATTCTGCATGAACTTTTCCATGCACATCGACTTTATGATTTAATAAATTCAAATGGCGAAGCCTTTAAAGTACCTTGGTTCGGCCAATTAATGTCTGGCCCTCAGCTATTAGCTTATTTGGCACAACTGCATATTTGGTTTAGGGATTATAACGTAGAACTTGTGGAATAAAAGAATAAAAACAAAACGGCTTTCAATTAGCACCGTTTTGTTTTTTTTTTTGGTGTTTTTACTTCTAAGAGCAATTAAAAACACGACCACTATTATTAATATAAGAAAAAGAAATGGCCACAATTTTACAATCCAGTAAGTAGGCTCTTTGCGTACAAACTCAGCTTTTACCCATTGTTTTTCTTCTATTTCAACTGCAATTGCTGTATCGGAGGGTATTCCCTTTATCTCATAATATTTTGTGCCTATTGGATAGGAGTTTGATGCATTTCCATAGTGTTTCCCTGTTATATCATTAGCTTTAGTTTCCACTTCTCCTAAAACCCTGCCTATATTACTCACACCTATTTCTTCCTCTATAACTTCGTAAACATTTCCTTTCCAAACAACAAAAGAATAAGCCCATTCTAAAGCATAAACCGTTGGAGTAATCGCGAATAGATATAATGTAAATAATATTGCAACTTTTTCCATAAATATCGTCACCCCATATTATTTCAAATTCTGTATGATTATCCTTCTTCTGATTACCTTCTTCCTTCATGTCTATTGATACGTTCTAAAATGTAATTCGGTTTCATTACAAGCTATAGAAAAAGGAGCAACCCTTTAACAGGGCAGCTCCTTGCTTTTATTAACATGAAATTTTACGAATATAGGAATCTACAAATGGAACAAGATAGTCAATGACAGCTTCATTTGGATTTAGTTTTGCATGGTGCAATCCAAAAGGAGAGTCTACCCCTGCCCAGAATAGCATACCTGGAATTTCTTGAAGGAAATATCCGAAATCTTCTCCTGTCATTGCTGCATCACATAAGATATCGGTGGTATTCTTATCTTGCTCAGCAAATGCTAAAAACTCATTTGTTATAGTTGCCTCATTTTTTACTTGATAATAAGAAGAACCATAATCAATATGAATATGACAATCAAATGCAATCTCAGTTGCTTGGCAAAACGACTCGATTTTTTCTTTTATCGTCGACATTGTTTGGGCATCCATTGTTCGAATAGTACCCTCTAAACGTGCTTGACCTGAAATAATATTTTGAACAGTTCCGGAGGACATTTTCCCTATTGTTACAACCGCTGGATCCATCGGATTTATAGATCTGCTAACAATGGTTTGTAATTGTAGTAATAGCGTAGCTGCAGCTACAGACATATCTCTTGCTTGATGTGGAAATGCAGCATGGCCTTCCTTTCCTACTAAGTCAATAAATAATTCGGATGTGTTAGCAAACAACAATCCCGGTCGAGTTGCAACAGTTCCTACTGGATACTCAGGTGCAATATGAAAGGCGAATATTTGATTAGGCACAAGCTCTGGATGGTCTATTTTCAGCCATTCTCTCATTGGTAATGCTCCGCCAGGGCCTTCTTCTGCAGGTTGAAAAAGAATAACGACATGATCATTAATAGGATTATCCACAAGAGCCCTTAACAGTCCAAGTGCTACTGTCATATGCACATCATGTCCACATGCATGCATCCTATCTGCATGCTCGGACTTGTATGGAAGATCCGTAGCTTCTGTAATGGGTAAACCATCAATATCAGTACGCCAACCTATAGTCTTTGTTGCATTTATGCCTTCTACTTTAACTACTATTCCTGTTTTCCATGTAACGATTGTTAATCTTTCTTGGGGAAGTGAATAAATCTGTTCCAATAAATAAGCATTCGTTTTCACTTCTTGAAAGCCAAGTTCAGGAATACGGTGCAAATCCCGTCGAATTTCAAGTAAAGACTTCATAGGCCACCTTCTTATAACTGACGTAGTTCTTGCATGATTTCCGTTTTAGATCTTGTTTGATCATCAATTTCTTTAATGACTTTAGCAGGTGTACCAGCAACTACTGTATATGGAAGAACATCCTTCGTCACAACTGCTCCAGCAGCAACTACTGCACCTTTTCCAATTCTACATCCTTCTAACACAACTGCATTTGCACCAATTAGCACATCATCTTCCACAATTACCGGAGTAGCACTAGGTGGTTCAATTACTCCTGCAAGCACTGCTCCTGCACCGATATGACAATTAGCACCTACCGTCGCACGTCCACCAAGAATCGCTCCCATATCAATCATCGTACCTTCACCAATAACAGCGCCAATATTAATAACGGCACCTAACATAATAATAGCGTTATCGCCAATGCTCACTTGGTCACGAATAATCGCACCTGGCTCAATACGTGCATTAATTCCTTTTAGATCTAAAAGTGGAATCGCAGAATTTCTACTTTCATTTTCTACCACTACATCTTCAATTTGATCTTTGTATTCATTTAAAAGTGGCTCAATTTCAGACCATTCTCCAAATAATACAAGAGTATTACCTTCTCCAAATACTTTTGTATTTTCACCAAAGGAAATTTGATCAATACCCTTCCCTTTTATGTATACCTTAACCTGTGTTGATTTTTTTGCATGTTGAATATAAGAAATAATTTCGTACGCATCTAGTTGCTTCATCCTCTTTGTAACCTCCTAAAAAATATGTGATAATTGTACAGGAATTTTTATAAAAAATCACGAATTTAAATACATTTTTTATAATTTAATTGAAAATAATGTCTTTTATCAATTATTACGAATAGATTACTGGTGCCTGGCACCAGTAATCTATTCGTAACATGGTTTTAGTGAATTATCCAAATATATTGAAATATGATAAAATAATAGAAAACGGGCTGTGGTGCGGATGAAGAAGATAATTTTTGAGGCTTCAAATTTAAAGAAAGAAATAGAAGGACATGTAATCTTACAAAATGTTTCCTTTAAGTTGGAAGAAAATATATCCATTGCTATCCGTGGGCAAAACGGCTCCGGCAAAAGTACTTTATTAAAACTTCTTGCAGGAATCTATGAGCCCACTGGTGGAACGCTTGTAAGAAATGTAACTAGAATCGGGTATGTGCCTGAGCATTTTCCTGAAAACCTTCGATTTAAGCTAAAGGAATATTTAATATTAATAGCATCCTTTCATGGTATTTCTCAGACGGAATTTGAAAAAGAACTCTTAAAGTATATGGATTTGTTTGAAATTGAGCCCTTTATGGATACACCACTTAAAAAGTGCTCAAAGGGAACGAAACAAAAAGTCGGTATCCTTCAAGCACTTTTAACCAAACCTGACATCCTACTTTTAGATGAACCATTAACAGGTTTGGATGCTACCTCTCAACAAAATCTAATTACCCTTCTAGAAAAGCTTAAAAAGCAAATGACCATTATTTTTACCACTCATGAGGATCTGTTGGTAGATACCTTAGCTAATCAAACTTTATATGTACAAGATGGAAATATTTTAGTTCATAAACAAACTGCTAATGTAAAAAGAAAGATAAAAGTAAAATTTCCTAACAAAGCAATTTTTAATGAACTTGATTTAATCGATATTAACTTTGAAGGAGATTCAGCTTTGCTTACGGTCGGTGTAGAGGAAAGTGATTTCATATTAATGGAGCTTTTAAATAAAAATTGTTCTGTACTTGAGGTCAAGGAAAGGATGTAATTGTGCTTGGATTTATTAGATACCAATTCATAAGTTATATACGCTCATTCAAAATAATCCCTCCGGCTGCATCTTTTTTAATATGGGTTTTTGTTTTATATAGTTATAGTGGTGTGGAAATATTAAGTAGTTATGCAGTAACAAGCATTGCTATCTATACAATCATGACCTGGGTATCGATGAGTATTTTTTCTATTGAAGAAGAAACAGAGAAAAATATCTTATTTGTTCACCTTAGCAAAAAGAACTATTTATGGGGGAAATGGCTAATATGTATACTAATCGCTATTATGTTAATGTTGTTTGCAATATTTTATCCCCTACTAATGAATAGCTTTAAAGAAACAATGCAACCAATACATTTTGCACTCTCTGTTTTGATACATTTTTTATTGGCCATATTCGGTATCATTGTTGGATCACTGTCCTCCATTTCATCATTTGTACCAAAGAAATACACATGGCTTTTTGCAGTCTTCGTCATTGTTTTAACACTTTCTTATGAAGGGATAGTAGAGAAACTGCCCTTGTTAAAGTGGCTGTTTATCGTGTTTCCTCCAGTTGTTAATCTGATTTATTTCTTTGAACCAGACAGTTTAGAGCAGTTTGGAGTAGAATTTTGGATGATATCCGCTTTTGCCATTATGTATACTATCATTGGTTTTACCGTTTTAACTAAATTATTTTTAAAAGAGGAAAGTTAATATTATAGGACGAATATGATATAATGAAGATATCTAATTTTGAAGGGACGATGGGTGGCCGATGAAGTTTTAATCTTATTTCTCAGTAGAAGTTTTTACTGCGATACATCTTCGCAGTAACAAAATAAACTTTACGAAATCGGAAATAGGATTAGTCTGCCCATTTTTCAAAATTAATGTGAATGATTCTCTACAGTAAGCTAACGCTTTGTAGTGGTTTTTTGCGTATTCATTTAATGGTCAGTATGTAATCCTTCCGTTTAATATCGGAGGGATTTTTTTATTCCTCCAAAGGGAGAGGATTTAATGACATTACAAGGCAAGTTAGACGATATAGGAATTATTTTTGGCGATAAAATCATTTTACAAAATGCGAAAGCAGATATTATCTCTGGTGCTGTGATTGGTATTGTAGGTGGAAATGGTGAAGGTAAGTCTTCTCTCCTCTCTTTACTTTCAAAAGAGGCGGTCCCTACGAAAGGCAAAATCGAGTGGTTTGGAGCCCCACCAACTATCAGTTACTTTAAACAGGAAGATGATCAATTTAATAAAACCGATTATGCTGATGATGAATGGGAGTACTTCAGTAAATGGTCTGTTCCTCAAGGGCGTAATTTTACTCATTTAAGTGGTGGAGAAAAGATGAAGAGAAGATTAGCGCGCGTATTTGCTGAGAAGTCTCAACTTCTTTTATTAGATGAACCTACTAACCACTTAGATCATGATAGCTTGTCTTTCTTGAAGAAGCAGATAAATGCTTACCAAGGGACAATTATTTTAGTATCCCACGACCGCTACTTTTTAGACGAGGTAGCTGATTGTATTTGGGAAGTAGAAAATCAAAAGTTGACTGTCTATGCAGGTAACTACTCTTCTTATCGACAAAAGAAGGAAGAAAACAGATTAACCCAACAAAGGCTTTATGATGCTCAGGAATCAAAAATCCAGCGGGTAGAGAAACAAATATCTGAGCTAAAAAACTGGTCTTCCAAAGCACATGCAGAATCAACAAAACATGAATTTAATAAAGAGTATTACCGTGTTAAAGCAAAGAAAATGGATGTACAAATTCGTTCCAAAAAGAAGCGACTTGAGCTGGAACTTTCCAAAAACACGATAGATAAACCGGAAGAAGAAAAAGAAGTGGTCTTCTCTATTGAAGGAAACAAGAAAAAAGGGAAACGTGTTCTAGAAGCCAAAAATTTAGCAAAGAGCTTCGATGATAATCTTTTATTTCAAAATGCTTCCTTTACTATACAATCTCAAGAGCGAATTGGTATTCTTGGTGCTAACGGAACTGGAAAATCGACATTTTTCCGTATGTTACTGGGAGAAGAAACGAGCCAGGGAGAACTGTGGAAATCGGAAGCGATGAATATAGGCTATTTACGTCAAACCGTATTTGATCTTCCAGATGAAAAAACACCTTTCGAGTTTTTTGGTCCTACTGATTATGAGATTAGAGGTAAAATCCAAACACTCATGATGAACCTCGGATTTTCAAAAGATCACTGGTCTCGCCCTATTTCAACTATGAGTATGGGCGAGCGTGTAAAATTAAAACTCATGGAGTTCATACTAGACCAAAAGGACGTTTTACTATTAGATGAGCCAACTAACCATTTAGATCTTCCATCTAGAGAGCAATTGGAAAAAACACTTTCCACGTATCCAGGTACCATTTTATTAGTCACACATGATCGTTACTTTTTAGATAAACTTTCAAACAAACTGCTCATTTTCGAAAATAAAATGATTAAAAAAATTGATATGAGCTACAACGAATGGATAAATAAAAACAATGAATCCAATCGTGAAAAAGAATTGTTGAAACTCGAAACAGAACGGCAAGCAGTATTAGGAACACTAAGTTATATACAAAAAAGTGACCCAAAATATATCGAGCTAGATCAAAATTTTTTAGAACTCACAAAGCGAATTAACGAATTAAAAAGAAATTAAATGTAGGAGGCTATCCCTTAACGGATAGCACCTTTGTGTTGAAACTTCTCATGTTTTGTCAATTTCCCGGGAAATATGTAAGTATTAATTAATTTACATTCATATCAATCCATCATATAATAAAATAAATCCCATAAGAAAAGTAGGTTTTTTAATGAAAACAATCCCAAAACCTCTAGTCATGGTAAATCAATGGACAATTGTCGTGTCTGTTATTATAGCTCTAATCACGCAGTCAGCGTGGATTCTATTTATACCACTTATCGCAAATCTTTCTAGCCTATTAACCGGTTTTCATCCGATATTAGTTGTAGTAAAACGTTTTTTATCGAAGCCTGCAAATCAATATATTCAAGAGGATTATGCTCAACTAAGATTTAACCAATGGTTAGCAGTTGGCTTCTTATTCGTTGCAAGTATAAGTTTTCTATTAAACTGGACAGTATTATTTAATATTGCCACAGTCATGGTTGGTCTCGCTGCTTTAATAGCAATCCTCGGATTTTGTATTGGGTGTTTCGTTCGTTTCCAATATCAACAATGGCAATATCGCAGAAAAAATTCTGCAGCAAACTAATAACTTAGCCTTTCCTGAATGGAGAGGCTTTTTTACTTGCCTATCTTCATTGCCGTTTCACTAATAATATAGCTAAGCCTTAAACGACTAAACCATTTTTCTGACTCACTAATAGTCCGATTCAAGCCATTAATTTCTTCCTCATACTCCAAACCTTCAACTGCTCGGTAATCGACTTGTCGTTTGGCGATCCTCTGTACAATCATCGCCCATTCCGCATCTGTCATCTTTTCTTTAGAATACCTATTAATATATTCAGCACTTTCTCGCGAAAATCCACATGATCCTGCAGTTATATCTACTTTAATTCCAAGCTCAAGTGAAACTATATGATTTGTGATTTTTTCTGTTTCTATCCATTCAATAGGATGCGTATTCATCGCCCGCCCTGTCCTGCCCAGTATTAGATATTCATAATTTGACATGTCTCCAACCAATACTTTTAATTCATTTAAATGATTTTTCCCCCACGTCAAAACTCTATCGAAGTCACAATAATGAAAGTATCGACCCTTCCCTGTCAATGCAAAATTCAATGCTTCCCTTCTAGCATTTGCAGCGCCTTTCTTAGGAATAACTTTATAGTTAAAACTGCTATTTTCAATCTCTTTTATTAATTCCTTTGAAGATTCTTCGCTTATGGTGATAAAAAGTTTATCATATATTTCTTCCAAGCTTTGTTGCATTTCTTTAAAGAGTTCTATGCCCTTTCCTTCTGGGTCATGCGTTACGGTTACTAATGTTGTATTCGGATGTTCTTTCCCCAAATTTATTTTCTCCTTTTGCTAATTAAATAAATACCTAGGATAGTAATAAATAAAATGAATAGCACCAACCCTATCAAAGTTGTAGAACTAGATTCCACCTCTAAAATGTCATTTTTATTACCAGCATATTCTACGTCTCTGTTTGCTTTTATATAGCTCCCATCATTTTTTACGGCAATAGCTTCATCTGTACTTACCCCTACAATGGAATAATACTTAGTTCCTTTCTGATAGACATTTGAAAAGTTCCCAGAATAAGTTCCCTCCATATCCGAATACTTCGTCACATGCCCAATTTCTTTTTCAACCTCATCTACCACTTCATCCGTTAGGACATACACATAACCATCCCATACGACAAAAGGGTATGCCCAAGATGCTAATGATTTAATTGGAAACACGCACAGAATAAAAATAATTGCTAATGAAAAATACTTCTTGTTCATCTAATGACCCTCCTTAAAAGATTAGACGGTTTATACAATTTTCAGTTACGTTTTCAGCAATAAATTCTTATTCCAACTTAAGAGCTGATTATTCCAACTAAAGGCTACATTTTTCCAACTAAACATACTTTTATTCCAACTAAAGCATCCATTATTCCAACTAAACTAAAAAAAGGCCGCCTCAACGTAGAAAAACTACGTATGAGACAACCTTTCAAACTATATTATTCCCCTAAGTCTACGTTATGGTAAACTTGTTGCACATCTTCTAGATCTTCCAATGCATCAATCATTTTTTCAAATTGAGCTTGTGCATCTGCATCCAAAGAAATGTCGTTTTGAGCAAGCATTGTTAATTCCGCTACTGTAAATTCTGTTACGCCGGCTTCACGCAATGCTTCTTGTACAGCATGGAATTGATCTGGATCTGCATAAACTATTACAGAATCCTCTTCTTCAATAATGTCACGGGCATCTACATCCGCTTCCATCAATAACTCTAGTACTTCTTCAGCTGTTTTTCCTTCTAGACCAATTACAGCAGTTGCATCGAACATATAAGCAACCGAACCACTCACACCCATGTTACCACCGTTTTTACCGAATGCAGCACGTACATCAGAAGCAGTTCGGTTTACGTTATTTGTTAGGGCGTCAACGATTACCATTGAACCGCTTGGACCAAAGCCTTCATAACGAAGCTCGTCATAGCTCTCTTCAGATCCACCTTTTGCTTTTTCAATCGCTTTATCAATAATATGCTTAGGCACACTGTATGTTTTTGCACGTTCTAAAACTACTTTTAATGCTTGGTTAGAAGTAGGATCTGGTTCACCTTGTCTTGCAGCTACATATATTTCACGTCCAAATTTAGCATAAATACGACTAGTATTAGCATCTTTGGAAGCTTTCTTTTCTTTAATATTGTTCCACTTACGACCCATAAAGTCCCACTCTCTTTCGCTTCATTAAATTTATACTGTAACATTATACATGAAATTCGCACTAAGTAGCAAAATAAATACATTAACTTCCATTAATATTAATGATTCGGATACAAATTTTGTAAGAATTTAATAGATTGACTAATCATCTCTTTTAAGACTTCTACCTCAATATCGTCTACTTTATTAATGTAAACACAGGATTTTCCTGTAGTATACTTTCCAAACCGCTTTAATGTTTCTTCACGGTCTGTGTCACCCGTAGCAAAATACAAGCTTATTTTCGCTTTTCTCGGAGAGAAACCGACAAGTGGAGCATCCCCTTCGTGTCCAGATGCATACTTATAATGGTATGACCCGAAGCCAATAATACTTGGTCCCCACATCTTCGCTTTAAAGCCCGACGTTTCTTCGAAAATCTCTAAAAGCTTATAAGCATCTTCTCTTTTCTTCGGACTATCTACCTTTTCAATAAATTCCACAACGTCATGTTCTGTTTCTTTTGTCTTGGGCTCATACTTAGACATTTCCTATATCTCCTTTAGAAACTATATTATGAATCGCTCTATTAACTTTCTAACAAAATGAGATAATTTCCTTTATTTTAAAGAAACATCTTTTTAAGTGTACCCCTAGAATATCATGTAAAAAGAAAAAAGAGCCTATTCACCTATTGGAATAAAGACTCTTTCTCACTTATTCGGTTAACTTAACTAAGAACCCACCATTGAATCTAGTGGGTTCATATGAAATGATAAATGCCTTGGGAGATAAAGACATAATATAGTTTTTTAGCTTTTGCTCGTTTTTACGTTTTGCTAAGACTTTCATACAAAGTCGTTTTCCATCTTTTCCATCCGCAACCCAGGATGTCACGCCATATCCTTTTGTACGAATTTGAGCTGGCAATTCGATTTCTAAGGAATCAACAATCACTTCAAAAACGATATAACCAAGTGCTAATCGATTTTCAATAATACTACCTAAATAAACCCCGAGTCCCCATCCAATACAATACGCTAATATATTTAAAGGTTTATCTAAATTATCTAATACCATTGTCAAACCCATTAAATAAACAAACACTTCTGCCATGGATAAAAATGATGCTACACCTCTGTAGCCCTTAATTACTAAAATTAATCGTAAGGTTGTTAGTGTCATGTATGTTACATTAATAATAACAATTAGCAATATTATTGAATCCACATCTATTCCAGCTTTCTTTTTAAATAATCTCTAAACGAAATCTCGGTCAACTTCAACGGTTTTCAATTTATCATACACCATTTTTTCGCCTTCAAAAGCTTTCAGATGATTCGTAATATAAAACTTTGTTTCATCCGATTTCATGGTACTCGTTGACTCTAGTCGAGTTTGCCATTTTTCTCTTCCAACCGTTAATACCCAGTCACATTGAACATACGCTGATAGAGGATCTCCTTCGACTATTTTATAAACATTACGATTTTCGCTTCCATATTCTATCCCGTTATACGGTAGGCTTCTACATCCTTCATCTGAAAAGTCTTCTAGTATCCATTCTTTTGAAATAGTATTATGTTTAATCTCTCTCGTTCTTCCTGCTTCTCTTAAAATCTCTCGTTCCATCACTTCTGCAGTTTCTGGCTGCTCAAAGGGTCTAATGTATTGACCCTTTGCTGGCTTTGTATAAACTGGTAACAATAGTTTTGAATCCTCATCCTTTATTACATGAATTACTGCTTCCTCCGCTGAAGGCCAAGCATGTGGCCAATTAGTTGGAGAAATAGACACTTGAATTTTGTGTCCCTTTGGGATCTTATATCCAATTGCATCGAGCTCAATCGATACTATAAACTCTTCATTTAACGGCACGTCTTCCGGAAATTCGTTACTATTTCGATGGGTTAAGTTTAATTGACCCCACGTGATTAGTTTTGACGTTCCTTCAGGGGATAGGTCACTCAATCGTACAGCGATATTTGCTTGTTTTTTATCGCATGTTAGT
Source organism: Psychrobacillus mangrovi (assembly GCF_037104765.1). Classification (NCBI taxonomy): domain Bacteria; kingdom Bacillati; phylum Bacillota; class Bacilli; order Caryophanales; family Bacillaceae; genus Psychrobacillus; species Psychrobacillus mangrovi. Next base: position 67,764 of record NZ_JBAWSY010000018.1, read on the forward strand.
TTTAACTGAACTTTTGGAAAGCCTAATATAGCTACCTCTTCTGTTATTTCCTCACTTGTAAAAGTATTCGACAAACCATTTTCAATACCTTGGTCTGAAGCCATGTCCCCTTCTTGACCAAATGGACAAAAGACTCCCGCATAAAGTCCATGCTGTTGATGTGTTTTCAAACGTTCCAATCCACTTTTCGGTTCAAAGGCTAAATCTTGATTACCAAAATAGAAGGTTTTATCTTCCACATTGTCCGTTTTCCAGCCATTCTCTACTATCCACTCACCAGGTCTAGTATAGTAGTCGGTTTTGGGAGGAACCGCGTCCTGCAAATATACTCGGAAAGCAGGCTCGTCCATAATTCCTGTTTCTTCCTCTTTTAGCCATTGATCCCACCATCGTAAACATTCTTGTAAAAAACCAATTTGGGGCCCTGGAACCGCCATCTCAGGATATTCATGTGCCCATGGTCCAATCAAACCTTTCTTCGGGCCTTTTAAGTTCTCCATTAAACGAAAGACAGCATTTGTATAGCCATCTGCCCAGCCTCCTACAGCATAGACTGGTATTTTAATATCTTCATAGTTTTCACACACTGAGCCATGCTTCCAAAACTCATCTCTACGTTGATGACGCATCCATTCTTCCACAAACGGTGGAGTTTTTTCTAATCGTTCCAACCAATTTTCTCTCCAACTTTCCCCTACATGATTCGGATCAGCAGGTCGTGCGTTATATACGAGCATAGTTGAAGCCCACCAAAGCATATCTGAAGCGAGTAAAGCTCCTCCTTTATAATGTACATCATCCGCATAACGATCATCTGTTGAACATAATGTAATAATTGTCTTCAAGGCAGGGTGCTGTCTTGCCGCTACTTGCAAACCATTGAAACCGCCCCACGACTTTCCAATCATACCTACTGAGCCAGTTGACCATTCTTGTTTTTCAATCCAATTTAAAATTTCTACAGCATCATCTTGCTCTTGTTTTAAATATTCATCATATAAAATTCCTTCTGAATCGCCTGATCCTCTTATATCAACTCGTATACATGCATAACCATGCCCTGCAAAATAAGGATGACGAATCGAATCACGTAAAGCAGTAAACTCATTTTTTCTATAAGGAATATATTCTAGTATTACTGGTACAGGAGAATCATAAGCTTTTTTTGGTATCCAAAGCTTAGCAGATAAGCGAGTACCATCTGACATAGGAATCCATATATGATCAGTCACTTCTACTTCAAACGGAAATTCTCTTTTGATCGTTCTTATGCTTTCACGAACATTGAAAACCATTTACTCTTCCTCCTTTAAAGGTTTTATTACACCATTAGGATAATCTTTCTTGAGCCATCGGATTAAAGAAGTTGCAAGTAATAAATAGATGATTATTACTGGAACAGATACAATAACTGAAGAAGTTTGAATAACCTTTAATCCACCAATCAGTAGAAGAGCTACAGCAATTGACGCTAAAATTGCACCCCAAAGCATACGGTGCCAACGTGCCGGTTCTTGTGTTCCTTCCAACTTTTTCGTCGCAATAGCAGATAATATATATGTTGCCGAATCGAGAGAAGTTGCTAAAAAGATAAAACCGAGAACAATAAAGAAAGGTAATACTATCTCACTTAATGGCAATGTTTTTAAGATTGCGACAACTGCAGCTGGACCTCCTTCGTTATTCAATACATCCACAACATTCAATTTATCTGTCAATTGAAGGTTAATTGTGTAGCCACCAAATACTCCGAAATATATCCAGCTACCAAGTGATCCCCAAAGTAAAATATGTGTAATAAGCTCTCTAATCGTACGTCCTCTTGAGATTCGAGCTACGAAAAGTCCCATAAATGGAGCCGTTGCAGCAAACCATGCCCAGTAGAAAACTGTCCAAGCTTGTGGGAACCCACTTTTGTTAATAGGATCTGTATAAAAACTCATCATTGCAAAGTTTTGAAGCATAATTCCAAAGCTATTTGTAAAGTTGGAAAGGATAAATAGGGTTGGTCCTGCAATTAATACAAATAACGCAAGACCAAGTGCCATGTATACATTCCAATCACTAAGTTTACGAATTCCTTTATATAACCCCATATATGCGCTCGCACAGAAAATCACTGTCCAAATCACAATAATAACAATACTTAATGTCATGGATTGTTGTACTCCGAAAACTTCACCGATTACTGTAGAAACCATTGGTACTCCTAGACCAAGTGAAGTTCCAAGACCTCCAACAAGACTCCAAATAACTAAAATGTCAATTGCTTGACCGAGAAAGCCGTCTGCATGTTTTCCTAATATTCCCCTACACGCAGTACTAATTTTTAAAGAATGATTCTTTTTTACGAAGAACGAATAAGCTATCGTTACAGTGGGCATTGCATATAGACACCATGCTGATATCCCCCAATGAAACATTCCATATGCAACAGACCAGTTTGCCGCTTCGTTGCTTAGTGGCTCTATACCAAATGGTGGCCCCATATAATAGTAAATAGGCTCCATCATCGACCAAAACATAATACTTGTACCCATACCTGCACAGAAAAGCATTGCTCCCCAACTAAAAGTAGAGAACTCAGGTGCTTCTTCCCCTAGTTTCACATTTCCATATTTACTAAAAACAAGCCACATTAGCATAATGAATAAACCAAAAGTTAGAAATTGAAATGCCCAATCCAGTTGATGGGTAATACCTGTTAAAATACTATTCATAAGTGGTTCAGCTGAATCTTTAAATACAATTAAAGTTACTATCGCTATCGCGATTACAATCAATGAAGACCAAAAAACTAATGAATCAATTTTAACTTTTTCCATTTCCTTTTCCATTTTATTTCCCCTTTTACCCTTTGTTTTAATCACGATTAATATATAATCATGATTATATTTTATTACTTTGACATTGTATCATGGTATAATAAAGGCATCAATATATTTTCTGAAAATTTTTTCAAGTTAAAAAAAGGGTGATATTTTAATTGGATAAAAAAGAAATAAAGCGCAGAAGAATGTGGACGTATTTTATCGATGCAACGGAGGAACTAATTAAAACTGAAGGGTTTCAACAAGTAACGATACGTAACGTCGCAGAAAAAGCCGGTTATAATAGCGCAACTATTTATAACTATTTCAGAGAGTTCTCCCATCTTCTTTTTTTCGCGTCCTTTAAGTTTTTGAAGCCATATTTATTAAAGGTAGCAAAAGAGATGAAAAAAGAAGAAGATCCTATTCAGAAGTACATTGTGGCTTGGGAATGCTATAGTGAATACTCTTTTAATAATCCAGATATTTTCAATGCGGCTTTTTTTATGGACCTAGGGGATCACCCTGAAAATCTACTCGACCGTTATTATGAGCTCTATCCTTCTGATTTGTTAGAAATACCTGAAGAACTACATCCATTATTATTTGATAGAAATATCTCTTCCCGTGGACGTTTTGCTTTAAGCGGAATAGTTGCTGCAGGTGTCCTTAGTGAAGAGAAAGCTGAAGAATTAAATGAGCTATCTAACTTGGTTTGGCTAGGTATGTTCTCAAACTTACTAAATAATCGCGCTTACTATTCTCCTCAAGAAGCACATGAACGTACAATGAAATATGTTAAAGAAATAATTAATATGATGGTAGAGAAATCGAGTAGAGGGAGAATAAGTTAACTTATTTTCGCCCCTCTCACAACACCGTACGTACGGTTCTCGTATACGGCGTTTCAATTTATATTACAGTGTGTACTTCTAAGTAACGTTCTAAAGCAGAG
>NZ_JBAWSY010000019.1:0-71175 GCF_037104765.1 Psychrobacillus mangrovi
TTTCAAATACAACAAAAACCTTCCAAATGAAATTCGGAGGGTTATTTGAGTTGCACATTTTTAGTATAGCATGAACCGGTTTTCGATTTAAAATGTTTTTCTTGACATTCTATTAGCTGGTTTAGTTTATGTGTAACATTTCACAATGAATCACCGAAATCTACTTGTTATTTTGGACGTAAAAATAGACCATCGAAATGATGGTCTTATTTAACTAAAGCACCTATTAGTTGAACAAGAATACTAAGTTTGTTATGGAGCACAACACTTATTATTAAAATCAAATTTTGAGTTAATTTCTTTTAAAATAAAAAGAGTTAGACTACATACATCAAATAAGTACAATGTGACCAAAAAAGATGAAAACTTCTAATGAATCGACTGCTTGTTTTTAATTCGATGCTGGAACGACAAAGTAGCTAAAAATACAGTTACTCCCCACAAGAACAATCCTCCGTAAGTTACCATATACACCCATATGGCTAACCCCTCGGTGTCTCCTTTTGGGAGAACTCCTAAAAATTGAAGAGCCGTCAAGCAGCAAATTAGAACTGTCAATACCCCGACTGACCATCCAGATATAATTAATACCCTATTTGATAATTTCTCCCCCCAGGAAGTCACGAAAGCCAATGCAAATAAAGATGCCAATATGGCCAAAATAGCTGTGAAGTCAATTCCAAGGTTATATAACGTATTTAGAAAAGCCGGTCCTTTCTCTAGTGTATCACCAAACCCTGCTACATTTTGTACAGCTTCTTTTGTTGTAATTCCTACCGTTGATCCCCATGCCCAAAGCGATTTTAAAATCGCATACGGCAACAATGCAAGAGCTGCAACATAGCCCCAGCCTTTAGTGATATAAGTTTTACGCCCTATTTCCAACCTCATATGTTTCTACACCTCCTACTACTCTATTAAGGCTATATATTGAATCCCCTACGTTTATAATTAAATGCGTTTCCATTATAAATATTCCCACTCCTTTGAATATCTTAGCTTTAATGATACATGGGAGGAGTTTTATAATAGCGGGTCCGGAGTTATATTTTTAACTCCGTCTGGAGTCTTATTTATAACTACGTCTAAAAAATCACTTCGTCAATATTCCGTTGAATCGCCACAGTATTGCTTACACCCCTTCTTCATCTAACCTGCCGCTTTCGTATTATAAGGTCAGCAAGAGAAATCTGGTTGACTATTTTTTATTCAATTTATAGATTGATAGTAGCCGGGGTAGAACGGACCTGCCCGTGGGACTTGATCCCGACAACTAAACAGTTCGCCCTCTACTTGTTAACACATGATTAGGCTGGTTGGGACATGATGATCTCGTATAACAAGCGAAGATATGAATAACAAGGTAGATAGCAACTTTCTACGTTAGAGCGTGAGATTGATCAGTTAGCGGCACAACTTGAAGAATATGAATTACTCCAATCAATTCCCGGTGTAGGTGAAAAAATCGCAGCCACGATTATTTCCGAAATCGAGGAAATTGACCGGTTTAATCTTCCCAAAAAGTTAGTAGCATTTGCAGGACTTGATCCAAGTGTGTTTGAATCAGGTCGCTTTAATGGTACGAAAAATCACATTACCAAGCGTGGCTCAGCTAGGCGACGTCATATGCTTTATACTGCCGTTTTCACAAACCTTTTCTTAGATGTAGGGTAGTTGTCATCATACCATTATACGAAAAATCAACCTTTACCTTTTACATAGCCATTTTATATAACAAATAACTCTATTCCTTCGTGGAAAATCCATTATATTCAGGATTTAGAAATGCTATATATCGATAACAATTTACACTCATAAAAATTCTATTTACAAGTTAAATTTATAGGAGTATTATTACTTGCAGTTTCATATTTCTAAATCGCTTAATTCATTTGAAGCGGGGGAACCATTGTGGCATTTATGCTCATGGGGTGAATCCTACGAATCTAGGAAGGGCTACTCTTTTGCCCTAATCCGACAGCTAACCTCGTAAGCGTTCTGAGAGAGGAATTGGAACTAGTGAGAATGAAATAATTTCCACTAGGCTATTACCTATGCCTTGTGGATTTTTTTTGTACTTATTCTTCATTTTGTGATGTTATGTAATGAAAAAAAGAAGTAACTTTTTTCGAGCTTTGTTTCTAGAATTGATTTTTGGGGAGTGTTCGTATGCGAGGAATTAAGAAGAAAAGAAATGTAGTTTCCCCTCCTGTTATTATTGCAGGAAGTTTCTTGTTTTTAATAATGATTGGGACACTCTGTTTAAAGCTCCCGTTTGCTACTACGACCTATATATCATGGACGGATGCATTATTCGTAGCAACGTCAGCAACTACAGTAACTGGGCTCAGCGTCTTTGACCCTGGTACTACGCTCACTCTATTTGGGGAAATTGTATTAATGATTTTAATACAGTGTGGTGGTATCGGCTTGATGACATTTGCAGTAGCCATACTTATTATTCTTAAAAAGAAAATAGGGCTACAAAATCGTATTTATATGCAAGAATCATTTAATCAAGAGTCAATAGGTGGCATTATCAAATTAGTTAAGCTGATTTTATCATTTGTTTTATCGGTTCAACTATTTACAATTATCATTTTGACCCTACACTGGATACCAATTTTCGGGTTTAAGGATGCGCTTTATTTAAGTGTTTTCCACGTTATTTCTGCTTTTAATAATGCAGGTTTTTCCTTGTTTCCAGATAACTTAATTGGCTTTGCAAATGATCCGATTGTGAACATAGTTTTATCAGCTCTGTTTATACTTGGTGGGCTAGGTTTTACCGTTTTATATGATATTCATCAGAAAAAGTCGTTTAAGGAATGGTCACTTCATACGAAAATGATGATTGTAGGAACAATTATAATTAATGTTGTAGCAGTCGTTATAGTTTTCTTACTTGAATATGATAATCCAGCAACTATCGGTAATATGCTGTTATATGAGAAAGTGATGGTTTCCTACTTTCAAGGCGTATCGCCTCGTACTGCAGGATTCAATACTATAAATTATGGTGATATGAAAGATCCTACGATTCTTTTTACTATGGTCTTAATGTTTATTGGAGCAGGAAGTGCATCTACAGCATCTGGGATAAAGCTAACTACTTTTATGGTAATCATTCTTGCAACGATTGCCTTCTTACGCCAACGAAGCGAACCAGAATTATTTGGACGATCAATTAGAATCGATATTGTAATCCGTTCTTTAGCTATTGCAACAATTGGATTATTCATCGTCTTTTCATTTATGTTTATGTTAACAATAACCGAAAAGATTCCCTTTCTACCTCTTGCATTTGAAGTCGTATCAGCTTTTGGAACAGTTGGTTTGTCAATGGGAATCACAGCTCAACTTAGTGACATAGGCGAATTACTTCTATGTATGGTCATGTTCGTGGGACGAATTGGTCCATTAACCTTATTTTTCTTGCTAATGAAACCAAAAAAAATACATTATCGCTATCCATACGACCAAGTATTTACAGGATAAATATTAAGGCTCGTCGCACTGATGATGCACTTTTTTCTGAAGATAAATCTAGCAGCTTTTTTGGGAGAGATTTATTTTATGTACTTTCTTCTTCAACTAAATGATTCTTTAGTTGAAGAAGAAAGGGTCTATCAAAAGCTTAGTACTATCAACTAATTTTATCCTTCATTACTGAAGAAACTCTCTTAGCATTTTATGGATATTATACTATAGGAATTCTATTACACACTTTTTTGAAATTTACTATGACCGTCTTTTAAACCTACTAGCTCAAAGCCATTGCTCTTATAAAAATTATTAAGTTTTACATTGTCAGCAACACAATCTAGTTTTATATATTCTATATCTCTTCTAATATTCTTTTGAATCCACTCCAAAATACTTTTCCCTATTCCTTTGCTCATATAATTGGGCTGGATTGCGAGTCTATGTAAATAAAGCGAAGTTGATGTAATATCATCCCCCCAAATATGCATATCCCATTCACTTTGTTTCGATAAAAGTGTGAATGTCGCTACAAGATCATCTTCTTTTAAAACAATATATGTGTTTCGATTATTTATATCTTGCTCGATTTCTTTATCTTCACCGCTATCTAACAGAAATCTCCATTGGTTTATTTCTTTTTTCTTCAGCCATAAAGCAACTTGCTTTAACATGTCAATAATAGTCATGCTTTTATCGTTAGTAGCAATAATTATTTTAAAATCTTCCAAGTTATCGGTCTGCATTTAATACCTCCTACCTATGGAATAATGTTAGCTGACATTTATAAAAGTATTGGCAAGTATATGTCTACATCTTCCTCATTATTTTCATTTTGATGATATGTTTCAACAATATAAGATTCAAGATCCCTTTGAAATCCTTGTTCATCTGCCCATGTTAATAGTTCTTTATGTAGTTTTCCAATATCAGATATTTTACCTCTGATATTAACGTAATCCTGTGTAGTTTCAATATATTCCATACCGGTTGGAACTTCATTTAAAGTTCCATTAACAATTAACCCTACATAATACTGTCCCTTGATATGGTTATCGTTTCTTTTTGGTTCATATAAGGCAATTTCAGTTTGCGAACTATTTTTTATCTCATTTGCTCGTCTCAAAAATTGCTGGGCAAACTTAGGAACTTCACTCCCAAAATCAGCAAAGACACCACTATTTTTCATACCTACTACCTTAAAATTCTTTTTTATCTGTTTGATTTCCATATCCCCATATAGCCCCCTAACTGTATTTACAAATAACACTCCCAAACACCTTTAATACTTTTAGCAGTTATTCATAACTTCTTCTTACAGTTTACAGTCACACTAAATCTAAAAATTTTGGACTCAATTCACTCCACACATCAAACTTGTTACCGTCCAGATCATGAAATACAAAGTTCCTTCCAGCGTGTCCTCTGTTTTCAATTTCTCCCACTTTTATCTCTTTTTCTAAAAAGTCTTTATGAATATTTTCTAAAGCAACTAAACCATTCACTTCAAATGTCATTGAAAAACGTTCTTCCCCGTGAATATCATAGAAGTTAGAACTTTGGCCATCTTTTGCTCGAACAAGAAATAAACTTTGGTTAGCTAAATTTAGAATAGCTTTATCCTCATCCTTATAGCTAAGCTCTGCACCTAATTTGTTTATATACCATTCGGATGAAAGCCCTACATTTGATACTGGTATATAAGAAGTTCCTACTCTTAACAATTTGTTGTTCAAATCATTTGTCACCCCTTTTTAAATGTTACTAATATATTCTATATTTTTATGTTTATTTCCTCTTTGAAAACGACTAATTTTTTTTACAAATCCAAATAAGTGATACCTTTATTAATATAAAAATGTATTGTGTGAAACAAGAGCTTATAGTTAACATTTTCAACTTTAATGCTAATATTTTTATTCTTTTTGGAAAACATAGGAAAAAGCGACTTTTGAAAAGTCGGGTTCAAAATATGAAAGTTTTGTCTTTGACTCAGCCGTGATGGACGAATCGTAGAAGGTAATGATTTTTTTATAGGTGGCTATATGTGGAAAGTTAGCGACATGGAATGGTGGACGAATTAATTCCTGCTAAAGGAAAGCTTGAAATATGGGAGCATGTCTTATAACATAAATTGACCCATACGGCTTTCCTTTTAGTAAAAATAAAAATCTTAATAGATAAGTTTTAGCAGCTTAGTCATTTTTAAAGCCTTTATCATAAATTCTTCCCATTGTAACAGTATTGTAAAATTGACCGTCTGAGAGAATTTTGTCATTTTGTAATATTCCTTCAATATTAAAACCAAACTTTTTATAAAGATTTATCGCTTTGTCGTTTGTTTCTAAAACATTTAAAGTAATTTTTTTAAATCCATTTGAATCTGCCCAAGAAATAGATTCCTTTAATAGGTTTGATCCAATCTTGAGACCCCAGTAGTCTTTTAATACACCTACACCAAATTCTACTTTATGTGCAAAGCGTTTCAAATGATTTCCTTCACACCTTGAAAAAGCGACAATCCTATCGTTGACCTCGGCAACTAAAAAAAGATTGCGTTTACTTTCTATATCAGTTTTGATTATTCTTTCAAAATCAAGTGGATCTAAGTATGCTTCACCTTTTTCTCTGTCCAGATTTTCTGTCTCACCATCAATTTGCAATCTTATTTCAGACAATTCTTTTGAATCATTAACCATTGCTGATCTTATCGTATAATTTATACCATTAACATTAAACTTCTTTTTGTTTATTATCATATAGGCTCCTTTCTTCTTAATTTCTATAAGATAATTTTAACCTCTATCAATAAATTCTTTCAATCTTTTCTAGCTTTAGCTCAATCATAGTAAGTTCTATCTTTAAAGATTCTGAAAAATACTTACTTTGCTCATACTTATAGCTTTAGACCTATAAAGCCGTTGTACTTTAATTATGCATAAGCATTTCAAATTCTTCCTGAAGATATAATTCTAAAGTAGGAAAGTGGCTTTACTTTTTTATAAAAGTAAAGCTCCCGTTAAGTTAACAAAAACAAAAGAGCGTGGTAGAGGAGAAATATTGAAATAGTTGGTTATAATGTATGTTATAAAGCTATTCAAGTAGAAATCCGAACAACAAACTAGAAATTCATTGTTGTTAATGGGGAAATAATTAATTCTTATAAGATGTATATATAAGCATTTGAAAAGGTAATATTTACGAAGTATAATGCTGTACTTCTGTCGCTTTTCACATGGCTTACATTATGTTTTCTTCATTTGTTATGACACTCTGTCTGATTTGACTATGGTTCATTTTTTCATTCTATGATTGGGTTGGATTTATAGAAGAATTAAATTATTTTTTGTAATATCACATAGATCCAGGTTCGACAATAGTTAAGTTTATTGTACTTAATTGAATACGATGAAAAGTATCTGTGTATAAGAAAAATGCCTACCAAATCTTCAAACAATTTAGTAGGCATTTTAACTTTTTTTAGAAAAAGGAACTACAACCCGTATTTCATTTTTTTCTGGTTCAAGTCGGTATAGTTATAGTAAAGGTTGTACCAACTCCTTTTTTGCTTTGAACATCAATTTTCCCTTTCATTTTGCTAATTGTTCCATAGACTAATAGCATCCCAAGTCCGGTCCCCTCTTTTTTATTTGAATAGTATGGTTTACCTAAATGAAGAATCTCATCTTTGGTCATTCCTACACCACAATCTTTTATATTAATCATTATATAATTGCCTTGCTCCGTTACATCAACATATAAAGTACCGCCTTCACCCTTCATAGCTTCAATGCCATTTTTCATCAAATTGATAAAACATTGTTTTATCTGATTTTGATCATATTCCTTTTTTAATGAGTTCGAAAATGTAGAGACAATCTCAACTTTATTGTAAAGTGCAAATGGACTTAATACATTTTGTACGTACTCCATATCTTCTTTTAAGTTTGAATAAACCATATGCTCTGATTGTGGTTTAGAAAATGCTAAATAATCACTTAAAATGCTCTCCGCACGTAACAATTCTTTTAAAGAATAATCTATGTATACCTTATCTTGAGTTGAAATAGTTTTTGAGACATTCAATAATTGAAGAAACCCTTTTGTAACGGTAAGCGGATTTCGTATTTCATGGGTTACACTTGCAGAAAGTTCACTCATGACATGTAGACGCTCCGTTCGAAGGTGGTTCTCCCTATTTTTGATGTTGGAAATTATCTTTTCAATCATAACCATATTTAGCGACATCACCAAAATAGAAGCAAACAACATAAAAAATGCTGATGACCAATATTCATTCGTTAATACATCAAAATAATTAGACAATGCAATCAGATATATAATAACATTCAAGGTTGAAACAATTACCGCAATTATTATTCGTCTTTTTGGATTATATTCGTTGAATCGTTTAGATAATAATGGTATGACAATAAAAGCCAAAGTCGAATGGACAAAAGATTGTAATGTACCTTCTCCTCCAATAATAAATCGATATACATTCAGTAAGAGGTAAAGCGGAAACAAACCTTTATATCCACCGTAAAGTCCTGCTATTATAAAAGCGATATACCGCAAATCAATAATGAATCCCAATTCCAATTCAATTGGATATATCATGCAAAGAATCATTGATATAGAGAAAGAAAAAAGAATGAGGGAATAGTTAAATTCCCTTTTATAATTATCAAAAAAGATGACAAATAGTAGCACCGGAAAAACCATAAATAAAATATTAATCAAAAAAGTTTCTAACATTAGATACCCTCCTCTCTTCTGTTTTAGCAGGAAGAGATTCTTTTTACTACTTTAAAATTACTAAACTCTGCAGTGTGAACCCCATTATACATGATATTACTATTTCTAAATACATATCCTTTAAACTTTAAACTAAAAAAGTTTATAAAACTTTTAAAGAGGTAGATATTTATAAAGAACCTATTATAGGAGGTATTCACAATGAAAAGAAGAATGATAGCTTTACCATTAGCTTTATCTTCCTTTTTTTTACTAGGTGCTTGTGGAGAAGATGACAAAGATATAGAAGAAATTGAAGTGAATGATCCATTATTAGAAGATGATGGCCAAAATGACGGTGGTGTACCTGATGAGAAAACAGAGGACTCGGATGCTGAGAACTCCGGATCATAAAGAATTTATAATGCAACAATATGAATCCCATTTGCTACTCTATTATTAGTGTAGCAAATGGGATTTTGTCAATCTTGTTATATATAGCACCGGAAAAAAGACAACAAATAAGTGTTTGTTCCATTTTTCCCCAGCAAATTATTTAGTGAAATATTGTCGCCACCAGCCAATCTCACGATTAAGCTTCTTCCGATATGTAAAAAAGACTCAAAACCATTTCTAAAATGATTTTGAGTCACTCGATGTTAATAAACAGATGTATTTTCTTTTGATATATTTTCTAATATTTCTTTTACTCGCGCTAAGAAGCGACCACAAACTAGACCGTCAAGTACGCGGTGATCTAATGACAGGCAAAGGTTTACCATATCACGCGCTGCAATCATGCCGCCATCCATAATAACAGGACGTTTCACGATAGATTCTACTTGAAGAATTGCTGCTTGCGGGTAGTTGATGATTCCCATAGACTGAACAGAACCAAATGAACCTGTGTTGTTCACAGTGAAAGTTCCACCTTGCATTTCATCTGATTTTAATTTTCCAGAACGTACTTTAGCTGCAAGATCATTTACTTCTCTAGCTATACCTTTAATGGTTTTTTCGTCCGCGTATTTAATAACAGGTACAAAAAGCGCATCTTCAGTAGCTACAGCGATTGAAATATTGATATCTTTTTTCTGAACAATTTTATCTCCGGCCCACATTGAATTCATCATAGGGAATTCTTTCAGCGCTTGTGCAACTGCTTTTACGAAGAAAGCAAAATAGGTCACATTGAAGCCTTCTTTTTGCTTAAACTCATTTTTTATAGAGTCACGGTAGTTAACCAAATTTGTAACATCCACTTCTATCATTGTCCAAGCATGTGGGGCTTCGTGTTTACTTCGTAGCATATTTGCAGCGATAGCTTTGCGAACACCTGTTACAGGAATTTCTATATCACCAACTGCAACTGGAATATTAGCAGGAGCTGATTTTGGGGCAGATGTTGTCTGCTGTGTTGCATGTACTTGCTCTTCTTCAGTGGTTTTAGGAGCAGCAGCTGGTATTTCACCGCTTTCAATGATTTTCAGTAAATCTTTACGAGTGATACGTCCTTCATTACCCGTACCATTTACTAGTGATAGATCAATACCATGTTCTTGCGATAATTTTAATACAGCAGGAGAATAGCGTGCTTTAGCACCTTTTTCACGTTCAATTGGAGCAGGTGTAGTATGTTTTTGCACTTCAGTTGGTTTTACTGTTTCAGCAGTCGGCTGTTCAGGAGCAGCTTCTTTTACTTCTTCAGTAGAGCCACCTTCCGTTTCAATTGTACAAACTATTTCTCCAACAGCAAGTGTATCTCCTTCGTTGGCAATAAGCTCTTTAATAACACCTGTAAAAGAAGAAGGTACTTCAGCTGTTACTTTGTCTGTATTTACTTCAGCAAGTGCATCGTATTTATTTACATGATCCCCTGGCTTTACTAACCATTTTTCAATTGTTCCCTCGGTTACACTTTCACCAAGTTGGGGCATTTTAATTTGTTCCAGAGCCATATGAATTCCTCCTTCCTGTTAATATTCCGCTAGCTCGCGCATCGCTTTTTCGACTTTGTCTGGATTAATCATAAAGAATTTTTCCATCGTTGGTGCATATGGCATAGCAGGAACATCAGGACCGGCAAGACGCATTATCGGAGCATCAAGATCAAATAAGCAGTTTTCTGCAATAATTGCAGCAACCTCACTAATAATGCTACCTTCTTTGTTATCTTCTGTAACAAGCAATACTTTTCCTGTTTTAGAAGCAGCTTCAATAATTGCTTCTTTATCTAAAGGATAAATCGTACGTAAATCTAGAATATGGGCAGAAATTCCGTCTTTTTCTAATCGCTCAGCTGCTTGGAGTGCAAAGTGAACAGCTAGACCATACGTAATAACTGTAATATCTTCCCCTTCACGTTTTACATCTGCTTTTCCAATTTCAATTGTATAATCATCTTCTGGTACTTCACCCTTGATTAAACGATAGGCACGCTTATGCTCAAAGAACATTACTGGGTCTTCATCACGAATAGCTGCTTTTAGTAAACCCTTTGCATCATATGGAGTAGATGGAATAACAATTTTCAATCCTGGTTGGTTTGCAAAAATTGCCTCAACTGACTGGGAATGATAAAGGGCACCATGAATACCACCACCGAAAGGAGCACGAATAACAATTGGACAGGTCCAATCATTATTGGAACGATAACGAATTCGAGCAGCTTCAGAAATAATTTGATTCACGGCTGGCATGATAAAATCAGCAAATTGCATTTCTGCAATCGGACGTAAACCATACATTGCTGCACCAATTCCTACTCCAGCTATAGCAGATTCCGCAAGTGGTGTATCAAGGACACGATATTCTCCAAACTCATCATAAAGGCCATTTGTTGCCTTAAAAACGCCACCTTTACGTCCAACGTCTTCACCTAAGATGAAGACACGCTCATCGCGAGTCATTTCTTCTTTCATTGCAAGTGTGATTGCATCGATATAAGACATAACTGCCATTATGCATTCCCCCCATCTTTTTCAGCGTATACATGCTTCATTGCATCTTCTGGAGCAGCATAAGGAGCATTTTCAGCATAGTCAGTAGCTTCATTTACTTCTTTCATCACACGTTCATTTATTTCTTTTTCTAATTCCGTGGATAAAATATCAAGATCTCTTAAATATTTTGCAAATGTAATAAGAGGGTCCAAAGCTTTACCTTCTGCAATGTCTTCCGCAGTTCGATACTGACGGTCATCATCATCAGAAGAGTGGGCTGTCAAACGGTATGTCACTGCTTCAATTAAACTAGGTCCCCCACCACTACGAGCACGGTCGGCTGCTTCTTTTACTACTTTATATACTTCAATAGGGTCTTTACCATCTACAGTAACTCCTGGCATACCATAACCGATAGCACGATCGGCTACATTTTTACTCGCCACTTGGCGTTCAAATGGAACAGAAATTGCATATTTGTTGTTCTCAACCATAGTTATACAAGGTAATTGGTGTACTCCTGCAAAGTTTAACCCTTCGTGAAAATCTCCTTGGTTAGAAGAGCCCTCACCTAGTGTTACGAATGTAATAAAATCTTTTTTCTCAATTTTAGCAGCTAATGCTACACCTACCGCGTGTGGTAATTGGGTAGTAACAGGTGAAGAGCCGGTTAATATTCTATTTTTCTTTTGACCAAAATGACCTGGCATCTGACGGCCTCCAGAGTTTGGATCCTCTGCTTTTGCAAAGGCAGATAACATCAAGTCTCTAGGTGTCATTCCAAAATGTAAGACTACTCCCATATCTCGATAATATGGTGCTATATAATCTTTTGTATTATCAAGCGCATATGCCGCTCCTACTTGTGCGGCTTCTTGACCTTGACAGGAAATAACGAATGGAATTTTCCCTGCTCGGTTTAATAACCACATACGTTCATCAATACGACGAGCCATTAGCATCGTTTCAAACATTTTCAGCACGTCTTCATTAGTTAAACCTAATTCATCATGACGATTTTTTGTCATCAGAATTCCTCCTTTTACATATGAATAGCTTTACCATCAACAGCTAAAGCTGCTTCACCCATAATTTCGCTAAGCGTTGGGTGCGGATGAATCGTATGTGCTATTTCCCATGGTGTTGCATCTAGAACCATTGCAAGACCTGCTTCAGATATCATGTCTGTTACGTGTGGTCCAATCATATGAACTCCTAAAATGTCATTTGTAACTTTATCCGCAACAATTTTAACAAAGCCATCTGATTCCCCGTATACAAGCGCTTTTCCAATAGCTTTAAATGAGAACTTTCCTACTTTAACTTCAAAGCCCTGTTCTTTTGCTTGTTGTTCAGTAATACCTACACTAGAAGCCTCAGGACTAGAATAGATACAACGAGAAACTAATTTATAGTCAATAGGCGATACGTTATTGCCTGCTATATGTTCAATAGCATTAATACCTTCATGACTTGCTACATGAGCTAACTGAAGTCCACCAACAACGTCACCGATAGCATAAATATGTGATTCTTTAGTTTGGAATGTTTCAGACACTTGAATAAATCCATTTTCAACTATTATGTCAGTATTTTCTATTCCAATACCTTCAACATTTGCTTGTCGACCAACAGAAACGAGCATTTTTTCTGCAGTAAAAGATATAGTTTCTCCTTTTAGCTCTGCAGATATAGTTACCTGATTATCACCAGTTTGGAGTGTCTCAGGTAGAACCTTAACACCAGTGGAAATGTTTACCCCTTTTTTAGATAGAAGCTTTTGCATTTCTTTAGAAATATCCATATCTTCTGTAGGGATAATACGATCAGCATATTCAATAACTGTTACTTCTACACCAAAATCATTTAACATAGAAGCCCACTCGATACCAATTACTCCTCCACCAACGATTAAAATTGATTTCGGCAATTCTGTCATAGCTAATGCTTCATCAGAGCTCATAACATTTTCCCCATCAATTGTTAGACCAGGTAGTGTACGTGGTCTTGAACCAGTCGCGATTAGTACATTTTTAGGAATAAGCATCTCGTTTTCCTCACCACTATTCATCTCCACTGAAATAGTTCCTCCTGGAGAAGGTGAGAAAATTGATGGTCCTAACATTCTTCCTGTACCTTCATAGACATCGATTTTCCCTTTTTTCATCAAGCCTTGCACACCTTGATGTAATTGGTTGACAATGGATTCTTTTCTAGATTGTACACGAGTAAAATCAAGTGTAACTTCAGAAGTATTTACTCCAAAATCTGCGGCATGATTTTTTGTTGTAGCATAGACTTCAGCACTTCGAAGTAAGGCTTTACTAGGAATACAACCTTTATGCAAACAGGTACCACCTAAATTTCCTTTTTCAACGATTGCTGTTTTTAAACCTAATTGTGCTGAACGAATAGCAGCAACATAACCACCTGTACCGCCACCGATTATGACTACATCATATTCTTTTGCCAACTGTTACATCTCCTTATTTAACCACTTAGAAGGCCGCTTAACTGTTAGGAAAAACGGCCATTTATTATATAATGATTGTGGTTGTTTGTTTTATCTTCCTGTAATGATATGTTTTCCGTTTTGTAAAAATTGGCTGCGTGATTTACTTACGCGTGCAATACGCTCTTCTGCTAAGCGGTCCGCTGCAACATAAGTTGGTATACCATCTCGTTTTGAAATTTCAAAGATACGTTCAATTTTATCATAAATACCCGCTACTCGATTCATTGCACGATTATGATTATAACCATATAACTCATCGGCAACATTGATTACTCCACCAGAGTTGATAACATAGTCAGGTGCATAAGCAATTCCCATTTCATGGATTAAATCACCGTGCATAGTATCTTTTAATTGGTTATTTGCAGAACCAGCAATAACTTTTGCTTTTAATTGTGGAATTGTAGAATCATTGATAATTGCGCCAAGTGCACATGGTGCAAAAATATCAGCCTCTTGTGAATAAATTTCATTAACACCAACTTGTAGTGCCCCAAATGCATTCACAGCACGATCAACGGAAGCTTGATTGATATCAGCAACAATAAGTTTAGCACCTTCTTTATGTAAGTACTCACATAATGTGTATGCTACGTTACCAACACCTTGAACTGCTACCGTTTTTCCTTCTAGTGAGTCAGAACCGAAAGCTTCTTTTGCTGCAGCTTTCATTCCAACGTATACACCATAAGCTGTTACAGGTGAAGGGTTTCCTGAAGATCCAAACGCTTCAGAAATACCAGTTACATAATTTGTTTCTTCATGAATTAAATCCATATCCGCAACTGTCGTACCAACGTCTTCTGCGGTTATATAACGTCCATTTAAACCTTGAATAAATCGACCAAAAGCTCGGAACATTTCTTCATTTTTATCTTTCAATGGGTCTCCAATAATAACTGTTTTTCCGCCACCTAAGTTTAGACCTGCAGCAGCATTTTTATAAGTCATCCCTTTTGCCAAACGTAGTGCATCCTCAATTGCTTCTTCTTCAGTAGCGTAGTTCCACATACGTGTACCACCAAGTGCTGGCCCTAATGTAGTATCATGAATAGCAATAATCGCTTTTAATCCAGAAGTTTTATCTTGGCAAAACACCAATTGCTCATAATCATAAGTCTCCATATATTTGAAAATTTCCATCTGTAGTTCCTCCTAGTAGTTAAGTTATTATTTATTTTTTCGAAAATAATTATTTTCGTAAAATACATCCCCATGTAATTTTATGTTTAAAACCCTTTGTGAAAATCGTTGAACATTAGCGTATTTTTACATCCCCATGTAAATACCTATTTAATCTAAATTATATTTTTCTAATTTGTAATATAAAGTACGCAATGAAATGTTAAGTTTTTTCGCCGTTTGCGATTTATTACCTTCACAAACTCGAAGAGCATTTAAAAGCACTTTTTTCTCCATTACATCCATTTGCTCTGCTAACGTACCTAACTGTACTTCTTCTTGTACTTCATCTGAAATAGACAAGATCGATTTTGGTAAATGATGTTCTTCTATTATCCGATCTTGGGCTTCTAAGAAGATCATTGCTCGACTAATAACATTTTCAAGCTCACGTAAATTACCTGGCCAATCATATAAGAGTAAGCTCTCCATCGCTGATTTCGTAAATCCTTCAATATTGCGGCCAAATTCCTTATTTAGTTTAACAAGAAGATGATTCGCAATATCCGGTAAATCTTGTTTTCTTTCCCTTAAAGCTGGTACATGAATTGGCATACGGCTTAGCTGAAAATAAAAATCTTCTCGGAAAGCTCCTTCTCGCATTAACTTTTCAAGATTGAAATAACTAGCAGCTATAAGTCGTACGTCGACTGGAACAGGAGTGGTGCCACCTACTCTCACAATTGCATTCTCTCTTAGCACTCGAAGTAGCTTCGCTTGTGTTCTAATCGTTAACTCGCCCACCTCGTCTAAGAAAATGGTACCCATATTTGCCTCATCAAAAAGACCAGGATAGCTGACTTCACCATCTTCATAACCAAACAATTCACGTTCTAATAGGTGTTCTTCCTGAGAGCTACAATTTACTCGGATAAATTGTTTAAACTTCCTATTACTGGCGCTATGAATCGCATGTGCAAACAATTCTTTTCCAGAACCTACTTCACCCCTTAAAAGCACTGTTACTGGAACGCTTGCGGCAAGCTTTGCTTGATTGATTGCAAATTGAATGGTTTCGGATTTACCAACAATATCTTCAAATGAAAAGCTAAACTCCAAATTCCGAATGAGTGTGCGAGCTTGATCGAGCTCTTTCATTAAAGATCGCATCTCAGTCATATCGTGAATAACACCGACACTGCCCTTTAGTCGGTCATTTACTAAAATTGGAGCAACGTTCACAATAACGTCTTTTTTCTCCTTACCAACTCTTATATTAACTCCACGAATAGGTTTGCGTGTTTGGAGAACTTTTAAATGAATACTTTCTCCATCTGAAATATCGGCTGTTGCAGGTTTTCCTATTACTTCCTCTTCTTTCAAACCTGTAATGCGAGAATAGGCTGGATTAATAAGAATCCCTTTTCCCTCTTCATCTACTACAGAAATAGCATCATCGCTAGACTGTATGATTGCTTCAAGCATTGTTTGTATTTCAGTTAAATTCGTAATTTCTTCTGCAAGTTGTACGACCTCTGTTATATCTTTAAATACTGCAAATGCACCAATCTTTTGTCCTTCCTCATTAATCATAGGATATCTGGAGGTTACTATTTTGGTACCGCTTTCAAGAATTAATTCTTTATTCAACTCAGTCTGTCCTGCTTCAAATACTCTTGGTAACTCACTTTGTGCAATAACATTATAAATGTGCTCGCCTATGGCATCCTCTATAGTGACCTGAGTCATTTTTGAGGCACTTTTATTAAAAAAATTCACGATGCCATTTTCATCAATACCAATCATACCTTCTTCAACTGAGTTAAAAATTAGTTCTTGTGTAGTATTTTTGTTATCTAAAACTTGGATAAATTTATTTTTTTCTTCTAATAATGTGACAATTAAATTTGCAATTTCGCCTGGGATTATTACTGCCGTAGCCGGTCGATTAGATAGTAATTCTAAAAAAACTTCTTTCCTACCCGTGACGTCTATAATTATTTGGATATCACTTTTTAAAAGATGTTTCCAATCGGTATACGTAGGAATATGCTGTTTTTTTGCATATTGCATACCTAGAGCATTTTCGTCAATATCAACTACTGCTTTAACTTGAAGGTAGTCCGCCTCTTCTATTAACTTCAATAGAGCATATCCACCTTTACCAGCTCCAATGATTAATATGTTTTGCAAAAAAATGCACACCCCCATTTTACCTCTGCAACTAATTGCACTTCTTCATAAGCATAACGTATGTTCCATGAGTTGACAATAATTTTCTCACATGTAAAATTAAATTATAGTAGAAAGGCTGAAGGCATCTGTCTTAGACAACTAAAAATGTTTTAATATAATAGCCATCGTATATGATGGATGTTGTCTTGGATGGCGCATGAAGCTTATAAGATACAGGAGTGATAATGTTGGCTCGTTTAGCTGCTTTAATCGTGTTATTGATTCCTGGAATTTTAGCTGCATTTGGGATTAAATTAATGAGAGATACCTTTTTCGGCATACATATTCTCCCTTTTGGTGCTTTATGGTTTCAATTTATTTGTGGAATAGTTTTCACTGTTCTAGGTCTTGGTTTCTTTGCAGGCTTTTTGTTAAACAGAGATCGAAAAAATGGAAAAGTAGCGCCTCGCTTCGAGAAGAAGAAGGACTAGCAATACAAAAAAGACGATGATCAAAAAGGTCATCGTCTCAGATTTTAGACAAAAGGCAGAGTAGCATTTTATTGTGGAGAAGCGTCCGCTCGACTCCTGCTGTAAAAGCTATACAGACGAGAAAGCAATGTTTATAATAGAGAGAAGAAAGGCTTAATTGTAAGCATACAATAGTTGATTTTCGTTTCAGGCGGCGACTCCAGCCGGAATAGCAAATGTTTTCTGCACCGAAAGCGAAGCGGCAGGTGCATGAGCTGAAGACACTGGACTGAGCGGAAGCGGCTGAAGCCATGCCGGCGGAAAGCGTCCGCCTGGAACGGAAATCAACGGTGCCCAGAAAAATAAAATCGAGTATAGCTAAAGTCTGAGACGATGTTCAAATAGATCATCGTCTTTTTTGTATCTTTAATATTTTTTCTGGATAGTCGGTAATCCATCCAATGACACATTCATGAGGATTTTGTACATATTTTTCATTTCCTTTTATATTGTAAAAACGCATAGGAAAACCTGCATTCCAAATGGTGTTCATCAACTCTTTGCCATAAAACTTTTTGTTCAAATGAATTGCGTTGAACTTTTTATTAGAAAGGACATAATCCCAGTCAGAATTCTTTTTCCCTATGAAAGCTGTTTGAACATCTATATTCATCGCTTGAATGGTTTCTAAAATACTAAATTCAAAAGATGAAAAATGAACATCTTTTACTACTCTACTTTTTTCTACGACTTCACGAATCTTTTCACTTTTACCTAGAAAGGATTCTTTTAATTCAACGTTAAGTTTCATGCCTGTTGGTATAACATATTGTAGGAACTCATCAAAAGTTAATACTCGACTACCTATAAACTTTCGAAAGAAACTAGTTCCTAATTTCAGTTGTAAAACCTCTTCTGCAAGCATGTCCGTAATTCTTCGTTTATTGCCTGCTAAACGAAAAAAATCGATATCATGCGTAACAAATGCAACGCCGTCTGCTGATAATTGGAGATCTAGTTCGATGCCATCTACACCAATGTTTACTGCTTTTTTAAAAGCGTTTAAAGAATTTTCCACTGATTTATAAGAAACGCCTCTATGTGCATATACTGGTATGTTAAACATTCAATTCCCCATTTTCTAGCTTAAATTTACCTTTTGTAGGATTTGTTAATAAAGATGACCTGTTGTTTATTTGAATAATTGTACCTGGGCTTGCCTCTTTTGTAATATTAATAAAATAATCAGTTGTTTGCCTTAGCATCTTCAATATTCGCTGTATCTCTATATCCAGTTCTTTAATATTAGTTTGCATTACATTGTACTTTTGTTTCGTTTGTTCATATACGACAATTTGCTCCTTAGACATTGTATCTTTAAACATGTTCAGCTGACTAATTTGAGCATTTAATTTTGTGGATTCGTTTTGTAGCTTCATCAACTCTTCTGCTTTTATTTTTGCATTTTCCGTTAATATTTTTCGATTTATGCCTTGCACAATAAGTTCGGTTTTTCTCTCTAAATTATTTCCCGAATATGCAGAAGTGATAGAATTGATAGCAATTGCCTTTCCACCAATAATTTTTCCTTTTCTCTCATCTAAAATAATTTCATTCCCGAATACTGTAGAGCCCAAACTATAAAATCCAATATGAACGGTTTCCTTTGCTTCTAATGTACATTCATTTGCATGTTTGATGAAAATATTTCTGAATGCCTCTACTTTCGTAACATCTTTTCCAAAAATACCACCCTTTATAAAGACATCGCCTTCAGTAGACTTAATGAGCTCTGCGGCATTTACCCCATCTTTAGCTTCAATAGATATATCTCCCGAAGCGACAATAGAATAACCCGGCATAACAGTACCTTTTACCTGAATAGAGCCATCAAATTTTAAATTTCCAGTTTCTAAACCGACATCCCCATCAATTACAAGATGCTTCTGAACGGTCAGCGCTCCATTTACTTCTCCGATTACTCCGTTTATCTTAGAACGCAAGACAGTCTTACCGGCTTCCCCCACTTCATATGCAGTTTGCATGTCATATTTCAATGGTATATCTTCACCCCTACTAGCAGGTATTACTTGACCGAGTATATTTATCCCATTTGTACCCTCTCGTGGAGGAATTTTTTCTCCTAGCCATGATCCTTCTTTGATTTCGACTAAAAAATTCATATCGAAGTAATCTGCTTGTCCGTCTTCATTTATTTCAGGCTTCTTCTCTGCCTGCTGTAAGTAAGTTATTTGAGCATCAGCGCCTTTTTGAGGTGGCAAGCCTGAAGCAACTATGTAAGGTTTTCCTGTATTAACTTTTTGAAGGTCAATTGGAACTTGTCCATAAATAATTTGATGATCAGCAAGAAGGTTACGAATTGTTGTATAAATTTCTTGTGTATGTTCTTGGATATAACTCTGTGATTCATAAATTGTTACTAATGCTTGCATTTTATCAGGGCTTATTTCAAGTTCTATACTATCAATCCAACTGCCAATCTCTATTCGTTCAAGTGATTTCTTATCAACAGCTTTTTTTAAGGCCATAAAATTAGATATTCTTAAACGTCCATATTTGCGAGCCATTTTATCAAATTTCTTCAGATCAAAACTATTATTTCTTATTTCAATAAAAACTCTTCCGTTTTCTTCCAAAAGTTTTACTTCATCTGTTTCTTCTATAATCATAACTGCTTCACAACCTTTCACTTTCAACTTTACTTTCTTTTCAAAAAATATAAATGCCAATATAAAAAGTATCTTCATTTATTATAGCAAAGGAAGATACTTTGTAATGCATAACTTTTCAGTTAATCTATAAATTTCAGCTAGCCATATTCTCCATACGAATTTTATCGGCGATCATCGCGATGAATTCAGAATTAGTTGGCTTGCTTTTCAGATGATGTACCGTATACCCAAACATTTTAGAAATAGTTTCGTAATTTCCACGGTTCCATGCTACTTCGATGGCATGACGAATCGCTCTTTCTACGCGAGATGGAGTTGTTTGGAACTTTTTCGCGATTTCTGGATACAAAACTTTTGTAATAGAACCAAGTAACTCAATATCTGTGTAGACCATTTGAATAGCCTCTCTTAAATAAGAGTAACCTTTTATATGCGCGGGAACACCGATTTCTTTTATAACATTCGTAATGATGTTGTCAATAACTCGTTTATTTTGCATTGCTTCTTTTTCTGGATTAGCTTTGGCCGGCAATGCTTGTATGCTTTCTTTTCTACCTGCCACTTGTTTGATCTGTGTAACTAACCGTTCAAACTCAAATGGTTTTAGCATAAAATAAGATGCACCTAGTTCTGCTGCTTGTTTCATAACATCCTCTTGACCAAATGCAGTTAACATTATAACTTGGAGATTATTGATTTTGTCATTTTTTTGCAAACTATCCAATACAGCAATGCCGTCTAGATGAGGCATAATTATATCTAATAGTAGTACGTCAGGTTCAACTGTTTCGAGTAATTCTAGACAAAGTTTTCCATTAACAGCTGTCCCAACTACTTCTATCTCCGAATGTTTGTCAAAATATGAATCCATTGTCCGAATTAAATCTTTATTGTCATCTACTATTACGATTTTTATTTTCTCCATTTGCCTCATCCACCTTTTGTATTTTTTCACTTAGATAGTATTCGCTCTTTTTTTACGTGTTCCTTTATTTTTGTTAAAAATAAGTCTTTAATAATACGATTTCCTTATATTACGACAATATGGTAAAGGCTTCTTCCCTTTTGTCGAATTTTCTTTATTCCATTGTATATGTAGTTAGAGAAAAAGGCTACACCAAATTTCAGTGTAACCTTTTTCAATTCTAATCATGGATTTTTTTTCATCATTTCTTTTATGGACAAAGCTGCACCGTTTTTTGGTTTATCTACATACATATGCGTGACAACACCGATAAGCTTATCTTGTTGAATAATGGGACTTCCACTCATGCCCTGGAGAATTCCTCCTGTTTTTTCAATGAGCGTTTTATCAATTACTGTAAACTGAAAAAGATAGTCCTCAACAGTCGTAATTTCTATTGAAAAGTCCTGTACTTTTTCGCCATCGATTGAAGTTCGCATAATTGCTTTACCTGTCGTTATTGCTTCCTTGTCAGCTACTTCTACTTCTTGCATAGGAATATTTTCTATTGCATTTTTTTCAAGTTTTCCAAAAATACCGTACACATTATTTTCATTTACTCCTCCAATTGGTGAAGAGTTATTTTGATGAGAAGTAATTTTATATCCTGGCTTACCTGGAATGCTTTTCTTTATTTGTAGTATAGAAGACAAGTATATCGAGCCTTCCGAAAAACTAGGTGTCAAACCGGATGGATGGTCCACAATTTGATGTCCTAAGGCACCAAATTCATTTGTTTCTAAATCAAAATACGTTAATGTACCAATTCCTTCTGTCGCATCTTTTAAAAATGGAAGAAGTTTCAGTATTTGTTCTGAAGTTATTTCTTTCGTATACATATTTTTATTTCGCTCATAATGAATAATGATTTGTTCTTTATCTTTTATATGGGTTTTAATGTCTTCCATTGTTCGAACATTTTTCGAATTGATTTGTTTGATTGCGTCACCTGTACGCAACCAATAATCATCCGTTAATAAGACGTCATTACCTAGCACCACAGCACCGTACTGTAGGTCGATTTGAATGGATTGTCCTAAAGGGACAACTGAGGAAGTAGAGTTTTGTGCAAAAGTGGAATTAACTGCAAAGAATAAAGTAAAGAAAAGTATTGTAATTAGCGACCATATACGATAGCTTGGCTTCATATTTCACCTCCTATACAAATACTATATCCTGTTGAATAAAGTCTATGTGAGGTAAATAATTGATAAAAAAAGAAGACCTGTTTAAAGAAGGTCTTCATGCGTGTCTAAACATTTTTTTTCTTTCTTTTGCCAATTTTAGCAGCTCTTTTGAATGCTGTAATGTCGTACTTGTAATTTCTGCTCCTGACATCATACGACTTAACTCTTCAGCACGCTGATCGTCAATTACTTCGTCCAGTTTCGTGTATGTTCTGTTTCCAGACACGATCTTCTTGATCATTAAATGCTGATCGGCCATTGCTGCAACTTGTGGTAAATGAGAAATGCATAATACTTGAGAATCCGTTGCAATTGCTGCAATTTTTTCAGCAATTGCTTGCGCAACTCGTCCACTTACACCAGTATCTACTTCATCAAAAATGATGGATGTTATTCCTTGATGCTTGGAGAAAATACTTTTTAATGCAAGCATCATTCTTGATAATTCTCCACCAGATGCGATTTTAGTAAGGGCTTTAAGTGGTTCACCTACATTTGTTGATATATAAAATGATAATTCGTCAATACCATTTTCGTTATAAGTTGTTTTGGCTTGATCATGAAACATTACAGAAAAAGTCGCTTTTTCCATATAGAGTTCTTTTAATTGTTCCATAATTGCCTTGCTTAATTGTTTAGCTGCTATTTTTCGCTTATCTGTTAAATCTTTTGCTTCTAATTCTAAATCTTTTTCTAATTGTTTTATCTTTTCTGCAGTTTTTTGAATTTGCTCATCTCTGTTGACTAACTGCTCGAGACTATTTGAAATTTTATCTTTATATTCTAAAATATCCTCAATAGATTGGCCATATTTCCTTTTTAAGGTTTGAATAAATGCAAGGCGGTCTTCTACAATTTGAAGCTGATTGCTGTCAAACTCCATTTCGTCTAATTCATTTTTTAATTGGTAAGCAGCATCTTGTAAAATGTAAAATGCGGATGACACATTTTCACTTAACTCGAGCATATTTTTATCTATATCTGAAATATCCTGTAAGTCTGCCATTGCAGTTCCGATATAGTCTAACCCTTTTGATTCGGATAGTATCGCTTCATAAGCGCTACTCATTTTGTCAAATACCTTATGAAAATTTTGGAGTTTCTTTTTTTCTTCTTGAAGTTGTTCTTCTTCTCCACTAACTAAATTAGCATCATTGATTTCTTCTACTTGAAACGTATACAAATCAATCTTATGAGCTATTTGCTGTTCATTTTCAGTTAAAGTTGCTAATTCCTTTTTCCACTTTTTATATTTAGTAAAAAGTTCTTTATACGATTCTTTAACTAGTTTTATTTTTTCTCCTGCAAACTGATCTAACAAATGTATATGTGCTTTTTCGTCCATTAATTCTTGGCTTTCGTGCTGTCCGTGTATATCAATGAGAGAGGCTCCAATCTCACGTAATATACCAATGGTTACTAGTTTACCATTTATTCTACAAACACTTTTTCCAGAGTCATTAATATCTCTTCTTAAAATGATAGTTTCTTCATCGATATCTATTCCTACATCCGTCATTTTTTTAAAAACGCCATGTTTTGGATTAGTAATGATGAATAACCCTTCTAATTCTGCTTTTTTTGTTCCATGACGAATAAATTCTTGTGAACCTCTTCCTCCACACAACAAATGAACAGCATCAATTATTATCGATTTCCCTGCGCCCGTTTCTCCAGTTAACACGGTAAGTCCTTCTTCAAAGCTAACTGTTAAATCGTCAATAATTGCAAAATTTTTAATCGATAATTCTTTTAACACTAGCTTTCACCTCATTATAAAATTGGCATTGGCGTCTTCTCCCAATACGCAAAATACATTATATTAAAGCATTTCAAGTAATCGGTTTTTGACTCCTTCTGTTTCCGATTCATTTCTACATAAGATTAAACATGTGTCATCTCCACAAATAGTACCTAGTATTTCAGACCAGTCTAAATAATCGATTAAAGATCCGATAGCATGCGCATTTCCTGGTAACGTTTTCATTACTAAAAAATGACTTGCTCCATCAATACTTACAAATGCATCCGTTAACGCTCGACGTAACTTTTGAGTTGGATTGAATCTTTGATCGGCTGGTAAACTGTATTTATAGCTTCCATTAGGAAGAGGTACTTTCACTAAATGCAATTCCTTTATATCTCTTGAGACAGTTGCTTGTGTAACATTATATCCAGCATTCTTTAAAGAATCGACTAAATCATCTTGTGTTTCTATTTCATTATTTGCAATAATATCGCGAATTCTAATATGTCTTTGACCTTTATTCATTTCGATCACCTCTTCGTATAATTATACCAGTTTATTTATACATTAGCATTTCCTTCAAAAAGGCACAAGAAAAAAACGCGACTCTAATTCAGAGCCACGCTTATCTTTAAGTTTGAATGCGCTTCGTTGACTAACTGTTTAAAATCAATTTTATGAGGGCTGACTTCACCTTCATTAACATTTACTAAATGAAAGAGAAATTCAATATTGCCTTCTCCTCCTGTTATAGGAGAATAGGATGCATTTATTAACTGGTAATGCTGGCTTTCTGCAAAATCTGCAATATCATTCAAAACATCAATATGAACAGATTTGTCACGAACTACCCCTTTTTTTCCAACCCGTTCTTTACCAGCCTCAAACTGAGGTTTGACTAGTGCAATGACATCACCATTTGGAACAAGAATAGTTTTTAAAGTAGGAAAGATGAGTTTAAGAGAGATAAAGGAAACATCGATAGAAGCAAAGGAAGGTAATCCTTCTTGGAAATCAGCAGGCGTAGAATATCGAAAATTTGTCTTTTCCATCACGGTAACTCGTGAATCTTGACGAATTTTCCATGCTAGCTGGTTACTTCCAACATCAAGTGCATATGCATGCTTCACACCATTTTGTAATCCACAGTCGGTAAACCCACCAGTAGAAGAGCCAATATCTAACATGATTCTGTCTTGAATAGTAAGATTGAATTGTTCTAACGCCTTTTCAAGCTTTAGTCCGCCTCTACTTACATATTTTAATACTTGACCCTTCACTGACAAAATAGAGTTAACATCTATTTTTTCACCTGGTTTATCTATGCGTTCTTCTTTATGATATATTTGTCCTGCCATAATAGCACGCTTTGCTTTTTCTCTTGTTTCAAATAATCCTTGTTCAACTAATAATATATCCACACGTTCTTTTGGCGACTTTGTCATGATGAAATATACCTGTTAGTTGTAACTATTGAATTCTCTACTACTTTTATTACATCATCAGTCGTGATATTAATTTCTTCTAATAATTGATTTACATCGCCGTGCTCAACAAACAGATCTGGTATACCGATTCGTTTCACATGCACTTGTAACTCGTTGTCATTATAGAATTCCAAAACTGCACTGCCAAATCCACCTTCGAGCATACTTTCTTCAACTGTAATAATTGGTATATTACGTAGTTGCAAAGAACGAAGCATCTCTTCATCTAAAGGCTTAATGAAACGAGCATTAATGACTTCAACTGATATATTAGCTTGTTTAAGTTGTTCAGCAGCTTGAAGTGCCATAGGAATTGTTGTACCGAAAGTTAAAATCGCAGCCTGTGTGCCTTCTTTCAATACTTCCCAAGAACCTATTGGAATGGATTTTAAATCCTCATCCATTGGAACTCCTAGTCCATTTCCTCGTGGATATCGAAGTGCAATTGGTCCATCTGCATAATCAAATGCAGTTTTTACCATATGCTGTCCTTCATTTTCGTCTTTTGGCATCATTAATACCATATTTGGCATATGACGTAAAAATGAAATATCAAAGACACCTTGATGGGTCTCTCCATCAGCTCCGACTAATCCCGCTCTATCTATACCAATAACTACGTTTAAATTCTGACGACAAATATCATGTAGTACCTGATCGTAAGCACGTTGTAGAAATGTTGAATAAATAACTAAAAACGGTTTCATACCATCAACTGCAAGACCAGCTGCCATCGTAGTTGCGTGTTGTTCAGCAATACCTACATCTATCATACGATCTGGAAATTCCGAAGCAAATCCTTCTAGCTTAGATCCAACTGGCATTGCTGGTGTAATAGCAACAATACGTTTATCATCCCTAGCCAATTTCCGTGCTGTCTCTGCAATTAGACCACTCCAAGATGGTGCTTTTGAGTAGCTTTTTATAAGGTCACCTGTTTCCATTTTATAAGGGCCAGTTCCATGCCAAGTCCCTATTTTATCATTTTCAGCAGGTTTGAAACCTTTACCTTTTTTCGTAATTACATGAAGAAGGACAGGACCTTTCATCTTTTTCGCATTTTTTAGATTCTCTTCTAATGCTTCAAAGTTGTGTCCGTCTATTGGACCAAGATACGTAAATCCTAGTTCTTCAAAAAAGACACCAGAAACTAGTAAATATTTTAAACTATCTTTTAGACGTTCTGCTGTTCCCGCAAGCTTTCCACCTACTGCAGGAATTTTCTTTAATAAATATTCTAAATCATCTTTAGCTCTGTTATACGTTCCATGGGTACGTAATTTACCTAGAATATTATGAAGAGCTCCGACATTTGGAGCTATAGACATTTCATTATCATTTAAAATTACAATCATATCTGTTTTTTCGTGCCCGATATGGTTTAGTGCTTCGAGGGCCATACCACCAGTAAGTGCTCCGTCTCCAATAATTGGTATAACGAAATTTGATTTTTTCTGTAGATCACGGGCCTTGGCCATTCCCATTGCAGCAGATAAAGACGTTGAGCTATGACCGGCTTCCCACACGTCATGTTCACTTTCTATACGTTTTGGAAATCCACATAATCCTTTATATTGGCGAAGTGTATCAAACTGATTTGCTCTGCCAGTTAAAATTTTGTGCACATACGCTTGATGTCCTACATCCCATAGTAATTTATCAACTGGACTGTTAAATGCACGATGAAGTGCAACAGTAAGCTCAACTACTCCAAGATTTGGACCAATATGTCCACCCGTTACAGATAACTTTTCTATTAAAAACGATCGGATGTCTTCACTTAATTCCTTTAATTGTTCATTATTTAAACTTTTTAAAAAGGATGGGCTAGAAATTGAAGTTAAATCCATTGCCATCACACACCTTCTTTTAGATTTCCTTCGTTATACGTTGGTAATATCATACCAATAAACTGTCGTAAAATAAAATTATTCGCTATTAATTAGCTCGTTTCGTTATATAATCTGCAAATTCAACTAATAGTCCTTGATGTAAATTAACTGTCTGTAGAGCTTGAATCGCCATATTGTATTGGTTTTGTAACTCTTCTTTCGCCCCATCTAAAGTTAAGATTGACGGGTATGTATTTTTCTCGCTTAAAATATCTTTTCCAGCTGTTTTACCTAATTGTTCAGAAGTTCCTTCTATATCCAAAATATCATCTTGAATTTGAAAAGCTAATCCTATATGGAATGCATATTTTTTTAATGCTTCCATCAGTTCATCATTTGCATTTGCTATGATACCACCAGCTAAAATACTTATAGTTAGAAGAGCCCCAGTTTTATTTACATGAACCTTTTCTAACTCCGCTAGTGTTAAAGAATTCCCTTCTCCTAGCATATCAAGAACCTGGCCTCCAACCATTCCTTCTGCACCAGCTGAATAGCTTAACCTATCAATCAATTTTACCTTTTGTTCTGCAGTAAGATTTGGGAGACGTGCAATTATTCCAAAAGCAAACGTCACAAGTGCGTCACCTGCTAATATCGCAAGTGCTTCCCCAAACACAACATGATTTGTTGGCTTACCTCGTCGAAGATCATCATTGTCCATTGCTGGAAGATCATCGTGGATCAATGAATAAGTATGAATCATTTCAATCGCACTAGCAACTACAAAGGCATCGTCATTATTTGTCTGAAGTTCTTTTAAAACTGCTAATGTGAATAACGGTCTTATTCTTTTACCCCCGGCCTGTAGAGAATAATCCATTGCATCTTTCAGTTCTTGGGGTGCTTTAAGCTCTTTTATCAATAGATTCATCTTTTGCTCTATAATTGGAAGATTAGAATGGATAAAAGATTGTAATAAATTATTCATTAATATTACCTTCTTTTTCGGTGTTATCTCCTATATAAGAGACAAGCTGTTTTTCAGCGCTTTGTAATTTTTCACTACAAAGTTTTGATAACTCCATCCCTTTTTGATAGAGTTCGATTGCATTTTCAAGTGGTACATCGCCCTGTTCCAATTGACGAACGATATTTTCTAGTTGTAACATCGCTTCATCAAAAGGGATTTCTTTTTTAGGCATAAAAATTATTCCCCTTTCCCTATTTTCTCTGCTTCTTGTACAATCGCTTCAATTTTGCCATCTGCGAGTGTAACAAAAATGGAGTCCCCTTTAGCTACTTCTTCTACTGATTTTACCACTTTCCCATCTTTATACGTAATACTATAGCCTCGGTCTATAATTTTTAATGGATTTAAAGCTTCTAGCGTACGAATCGATCCATGAAAGTGCTGTCTATATTTCTCAAAGGTAGAAACTGTTGCCTGGGTTAGTTGATTCGTTAAGATTTGAACAGACTTATATTGCAAATCTATCATTTTTTTAGGCGAAAGTTGGAGCATTCTTTTTTCTATTTGCATAAAGTTTCGTTCTTTTTCACGGTACAAACGATTCGTTTCTCTCTGTAATTGCTGCTCCACACGTACATATCTCTCAATAAAAGGACGATACAGTTTGTCAGGAGTTGCAAGTACAGGAGATTGTATTGCTCGGTTATATCTGTTTTTTTCATCCTGTAGCTTTTTAGAGACAAAATTTAATGATGCGGATTGGAAGGAAAAAATATTTTTTAATAAATTTTCTTTGCTTGGAACAGCCATTTCAGCGGCAGCTGTTGGGGTGGGGGCTCGTAAATCGGATACAAAGTCTGCAATCGTCGTATCCGTTTCATGCCCGACAGCACTTATAATTGGAATATGACTATTTGAAATAGCCCTCGCTACTGTTTCCTCATTAAATGCCCAGAGATCTTCGATAGAGCCTCCACCTCGACCTACAATTAAGACATTAATGTTTTGCATTTTATTTGCTTGCTCAATTGACTTTACAATGGATGGGGCTGCTTGAGGTCCTTGGACTATAGTTGGAAAAACAACTACTTCACTTATTGGATATCTACGTTCTAAAGTTGTCAAAATATCCCGGATAGCTGCTCCTGTTTTAGAAGTAACTACACCTATCTTTTTAGGAAAAATGGGAATCTGTTTTTTACGACTAGGATGAAATAAACCTTCCTGCTCCAGTTTCTTTTTTAATTGTTCAAATGCTAAAAAAAGCTCCCCAATACCATCCGGTTGAATAGTGGAAGCATATAATTGGTACTGCCCTGCAGCTTCAAAAACGTTAATATCACCACGAACGAGTACATTCATCCCGCTTTCAGGGTTAAACTTTAACGATCTCGCATTCATTGCAAACATAACGGAAGTTAAACGGGCAGTATCGTCTTTTAAAGTGAAGTAGATATGACCACTGCTATGCACCTTCACATTTGATAATTCGCCCTTTACGTAAACATCTCGTAAATGTGTATCCGCATCAAATTTTCGTTTTATGTATTTAGTTAGAGCTTTTACTGTTAAGTATGTATGTGTTTGTGTAGTCACAAGAACAACTCCATTAGATTCACAATGTAAAAGCTGCCTTTCTCAACAGATTAGAAGGTAGACATTCTCTACTTTGCATCTGTCTAGGCTGCCACGCCTCCGTCTATCCTAATGGGGAGACATAGGGGCTTTCGCTTTTTAGAAAAACAGCTTATTGCTTATTAATTTTTAGATGTATTTTCCGCTGCTAGGCATGTGTTTTCCATTAACATAGCAATCGTCATTGGACCTACTCCACCTGGTACTGGTGTAATTTTAGATGCAACTTCTTTTACAGAATCGAAATCTACATCTCCACATAATTTGTTATTTTCATCACGATTGATGCCAACATCAATTACAACAGCACCTTCTTTTACATAACTAGCGTCGATCATTTTAGTACGACCGGTAGCAACTACTAAAATATCAGCTTGTTTTGTAAATGCATGCAAATCTGTTGTTTTGGAATGACAGTAAGTAACTGTAGCATCTTTTTGAAGTAAAAGTTGTCCCATTGGCTTACCTACAATATTACTTCTTCCAATAATAACAGCATGTTTTCCTGCAACATCAATATTACTGTATTCTAATAATTTTAGTATTCCAAATGGGGTACATGGAAGGAAGGTTTGTTGTCCGATCATCATTTTACCAACACTTTCGGGGTGAAAACCATCAACATCTTTAAATGGTGAAATTTTTGCGATTACTCGATCTTCATCAATTTGTTTTGGTAAAGGCAATTGAACTAGTATACCATGGATTTTCTCGTCGTTGTTTAATAACTCTACTTGGTTTAATAACTCAGCTTCTGAAACACCCTCGTCCAATTGGATAAGGATAGAATACATCCCTAATCTCTCACAAGTTTTTGTCTTATTGTTTACGTAAGTTTGAGAAGCAGGATTATTTCCGACTAAAACAACTGCCAATCCTGGTGTGATGCCTTTTGCTTTTAAAGCTTCTACTCTTTTTTGGACTTCTTCTGTAACTTGTCCAGCAATTTGTTTACCATCAATTAAATTGTCTATCACCATTAACTCTCCTTCAAAACGAACAATTTATTCATTTGTATATTTAGATAATACTCCATTTACAAAACGGCTAGATTTCTCATCACCGAAAACCTTAGAAATTTCTAACGCTTCGTTAATTACAACTTTTGCAGGTGTTTCTTCCGTAAACATTAATTCAAACACGGCAATACGCAACACTGTACGTTCAATTTTTGGTAGTCGGGAAAGCGACCATTTTTCTAGCTTTTCTGTTAATGAAGCGTCAATCTGTTCTTTATGCTCAATCACTCCACTAACTAAATTCGTTAGAAAAGAGTCTTGTTCATCTGTGACATGACCAATTGCTTCCTCTATAGAAATTTCATGATTATCTAACTGAAATAGCGCTTGTAACGCTAACTCTCTTGCTTTTCTTCGCTTCATTATTTAGTTCTCCTTTAAATGTAACTATCTAAACAATCATAGCATATTTCTCTTTAGATTGCGTACTAGAAAGCAGAAAATATAAAGAAAATGCATAGAGAATAGATACTGAAAAGAAAAAGAGCCATCCAAGGATGACTCTTTCTTTTTATTCAGTTGAATCGAATTGTACGCCTGTAATATGAACATTTACTTCTTTTGGAACTAAACTAGTCATATTTTCAATTGCTTGGCGAATTTGAGACTGTACTTCTCTGGCAACAACAGGAACAGAAGCACCGTATTTTACAAGGCAATATACATCTATAAATAAGCCCTCTGCAGTTATTTCGGTTTTAATTCCTTTACCATGCACTTTCTTACCCAAACGCTCAACAACTCCTGAAGCAAGGTTGCCGCGAGTTCCCGCGATTCCTTCTACCTCATTTGTTGCAATACCTGCAATTACAGTTATAACTTCAGGAGCAATCTCAATTGTCCCTAAATCTTCTTTTCCTTCAGGAGTCATTTGAACAAATTTTTGTTCATTTATTTCTGACATTTTTTTCACTCCTTTATGAATTGATTACATCGTACTTCTCTAGAAATTTTGTATCGAAATCTCCAGAAACAAACACTTCATTATTCATCAATTTTTCGTGGAACATAATAGTTGTCTCCACTCCATCGATGACAAATTCTCCTAATGCACGTTTCATTTTAGCAATTGCTTCTTCACGTGTATCTCCAAACGTAATCAATTTAGCTACCATCGAATCATAAAATGGTGGAATACTATAACCTGGGTACATTGCAGAATCGACACGAACACCATTACCACCCGGTGCAAGATACATATCAATTTTCCCTGGTGATGGCATGAAGTTTTTAGCGGGATTTTCTGCATTGATCCGGCATTCAATTGCCCACCCTTTTATTTGAATATCTTTTTGTTCAAATGCTAATTTTTCTCCAGATGCAATTTTTAATTGCTGTTGTATCAAATCAATACCCGTAACCATTTCAGTAACTGGATGTTCTACTTGAATACGTGTATTCATTTCCATAAAGTAAAATTTTTGATTGATATGATCAAATATAAATTCTACTGTTCCAGCACTCTTGTAGTTAACAGCAAGAGCTGCTTTTACAGCAGCCTCTCCCATTGCAGAACGAATTTCTTCTGTTAATGCAGGAGAAGGTGCTTCTTCTACAAGTTTTTGCATTCTACGTTGAATAGAACAATCACGCTCACCTAAGTGTAAAGCATTTCCATGTCCATCTGCTAATACTTGAATTTCTACATGTCTAAATTCTTCTATAAATTTCTCCAAGTAAACTCCAGGGTTACCAAATGCTGCTGCAGCTTCTTTTTGTGTAATTTTAATTCCTTTTACTAGTTCTTCCTCATCTCTAGCTACACGAATCCCTTTACCGCCGCCACCAGCAGTTGCTTTAATGATAACTGGAAAACCAATCTCACGAGCAATTTTTAATCCCTGTTCTTCATCTTCGACAATTCCTACAGAACCAGGTACTACTGGAACTCCAGCTTTTCTCATCGTTTCTCTTGCAACGTCCTTTGTACCCATACTTGAAATTGCAGATGAGGATGGGCCGATAAAAGTGATTGCACACTCTTCACATAACTCAGCGAAGCTTGCATTTTCTGCTAAAAATCCGTAACCCGGATGAATTCCATCACATCCAGTAAGTTTAGCAACACTAATAATATTAGAAAAATTTAAATAAGAATCCTTCGATAATCTTGGACCGATACAATATGCCTCGTCCGCTATTTGAACATGTAACGCCTCACGGTCTGCTTCTGAATATACCGCAACTGTCTCAATATCCATTTCTTTGCAAGCTCGAATGATTCGAACCGCTATTTCTCCACGATTGGCTATTAATACTTTTTTCATCAATCTTGCCCCTTCCTCCGTAATTAAAAAGCAAATTTTTCATTAAATTGAATCTTACTTGTTTAAGGTAATGTCTGCTTTTTATACTTCTTTTACAAGGAACAAAGGCTGACCGTATTCTACTAATTGTCCATCTTTTACAAGAATCTCTACAACTTCACCATTTACTTCCGCTTCAATTTCATTAAATAACTTCATTGCTTCTACAATGCACACAATTGAATCAGAAGAAACTTTCGTTCCAACTTGAACATATGCATCTGCTTCAGGAGATGATGATTGATAGAATGTACCAACCATTGGAGATGTGATTTTATGTAAGGAAGTTTCAGCAGCAACTTCTTCCACTTTTTTCTCCACGTTTTCTTTTGGAGCTTCACTTACTTGCGCTTGCTTTTCTTCCACCACAATAGGTTGTTCTGCAACTACTGAACTTTCTAATGCGAATCCAGTCGAAGATACAGAGCCTTTATCATTCTTTTTTAGTTTGATTTTAGTGCCTTCTGATTCATATAAAAATTCATCTAGAGTGGATTGATCAATTAATTTAATAATTTCTCGAATTTCTTGGATTTTCATTTTACTTGTCTCCCTTTTGTATACATTATAATACTTACTCTTCTCATTTTAGACGTTTTTATGATAATTTTAAATAGCTAGAGTATAAAACCTTTGGAAATAATAAAAAAAAGCGCCTGAATGGCACTTTTTTCACAAATAAGTTTAGTATATGTTATTGACCATCAAACTTAACTTCTACTTTATATGCTTGTGGCCACTCTCTTTTTACAGCATAAATAATTTCATCTGCCTTTTGTGAAGACTGCTCACTTGATACGACATCTATTAACACAGATTCGTCTTCAATTCTTACAAGCGCATCATTGTAGCCTAATGATTTAATAATTAATTCCAACATTGCCTCTGTTGAATCTATTTTTACTAATTCTTCAATTTGATTATAAGCTTCGCCTTTTTCTTCTGCCGTAAAATCATTACTACCTACTTTAGTTGTTAGTTGCTCACGAAGTTGGCTTCTTTTCCCTTGAACTTCCATTCTCATTTCTTCAAAAGCATTACTACTTGAAGTAAAAGATTCTTCGTTTGTGGAAGAAGTTTCGACTAAGTCTACATCTTCTATTGTATCATTTGAGAATAATGCTATACCATCAAATGGTGATGGTCGATCTGTCACATAAAAAACAGTAATAACAGCTACTAAACTAATCAAAGTTAAAAACCAAATAGATCTCTTTTTTACATTCATGTTATTATTCCTCCAGTTCCATTTCTTCAATCACAATTCTATGTGGGGATATTTGCAAAACAGATGAAAGTGTTACTACAAGTTTGTTTTGAATGTGCTTATCGCTCGCCCCTTCCGCCACAACTAATACTCCAATTAGCTCCTCCTTGTCCCTTTTGCTGTCACTTGTCCATTGGAAAAATGATACATCACTCTCCGTAGCTTTCTCAGATCCATTTGCATAATGATAATAAACAGCTACTCGACCAACGCCTCTAATTCTTTCAAGAACAGAAGCTAACGCATCTGGTGTTTGAAGTGTTTCTTCACTCGTTTCTGTTTTACTAACATTATCCATATTGAGAAGACCTGAAAAAAGTAGACTTATGAAAAGAACTGCTCCTCCTATAACAACAAAACGAAAAGTGGGTATTTGTTTTAGTGTGATAGTACTTCACCCTTCTTTTCATTATGGATATAATACTTTATGCATCAAAAACTATTTATATGAAGAGATTAGACAGAATCCAAAATATTATCGCAATTTTTACTAAAAAGCTCGATTTCTCTTTATCTACATGTTCTAATAGAATCGAAATTAGCTCTCCAATGACAACA
Organism: Psychrobacillus mangrovi; assembly: GCF_037104765.1. Taxonomy (NCBI): domain Bacteria; kingdom Bacillati; phylum Bacillota; class Bacilli; order Caryophanales; family Bacillaceae; genus Psychrobacillus; species Psychrobacillus mangrovi. The sequence goes on from NZ_JBAWSY010000019.1 coordinate 35,113, forward strand.
ATTATTAAAATTCCGTACAAGATTTTCTGAATTATGATAAGTTATCCTTTCACGCTTACTAATAGTTTTGCAAAGAGCATGGTTAATATGATTGTGAAAAAGAACGCGAAAGCTATTAATACAGAAATTATAGACAGAACAAAAAGAGTCCTTCCAATATCATCCAGGAGCCCACTTATTCCCGAATCTAAAAATGGTTCCAAGATTGCAGCTAGTAGTCTATATAAAAATGCGATTAATATGGTTTGAATTGTAGGGATTGAAACTAAAACCAATACAGAGATAAGTAACGAATTACCAGTTATAACCGAAGCAGATGAAGAATACGTTTTCATCGTACTAATACTTTCTGTCAATAACGACCCTACAAATGGTATCGAGCTTTGTATTAATCGTTTAACAGATTCATTGACTGCTCCTCCTACCGTCCATGTAATCACACCATTAACAGTTATAAAGAAACTGTATAAAACGAGAATTACGGACGTAATACCGATTAATGTCATCCTAATAAGATCTGACATTTTAGAAAAAGATGTAGCAGGGTGTATTCGACTAATTAAATCCAGAATAAATGCAGATATAATTGATGGAATTAATACTTTGTCTGCCATGAATGCAGTAAATGATGAAAAGAAGACTACAGCTGGATTCCATAATGTTACTAACAACGCGCCACCAGAAACAGCAATTCCTGCAGTTAGCACAGGATACATCCCTAAAAAAAGTGTAACTAACTGGTTAGTAAGGGTTTGAATCATTTCTAGCGTTCGATAAGCTGGCTCTAAACATAAGTAACAAATAAGATATAGAAACAATAACTTTAACAATCTTTTGCTCTTTGGAATGAACCATTCTAAGCAAAGAAAAATAAAACCAAATAGCAGGATATACGTAAACGTTTGAATAACTTCTTTTACTGGGAGTAGCAAATTCGTAAGTAGTTCATCCATTTTGATTCATTCCTTCAAGAGAGTAGTCCCATTATGGAAAAGAATTTAGAGTAGAATTGTTTCATATGGTCGAGCCAGGCCAGAAGCAATATAGCTTTAGTTGTAAAAGTTAGAATAGTCGCAAGGCTTGTATACTCATAATCCGTCAAAAGTTCCTCAATTATTTGAGAAACGATTAGTAGGATGACAGAGAACATAAGTAGTTTAAATACTGGCAGGAGATTAGTTGGAACTACGGAGATAAATTGAGTTGTATTAGGTATGATAAAGTTTATTAATAAGTAGGTTAAAAATAAAAATATGAAAATAGTATAAATGATAGAGTGAAGTCTTGGATAAGTTTCATCAATGAATTGCAACAAAATGAATGCGATAATAATCGTTATGTATACTATCATTTGCTAACTCGACATAATAAGCCATTCAAGGAATGTGGATATTTCATAAAAAAACACCCTAAGTAAACGGAGTAGCTCAATGGTCATGTAAATATATCCTACAAAAAATAAAAAAAAAGCAAATTCTTTTTTTCCTGTTGATTCGAAAAACAAATGAAGCATAGCAATTAGTAATCCTATACCAGCCACTCGAAGTACATCGTGAAGTTCCACAATGCCTCCCCCTTCCATATATTCAGCATATGAAACAAGTTCTCCAAATATGTAAAGAGTCACGTATTTAACGTAACTCTTTATCATTAGATAAACCTGAAGAATATTAAGTTTATTTATACTTTTTCTTTTACATAAAAAATTAGACAACTATTGATTTTCGCTCCTGGGGGACGCTTTCAGCAGGCGGGGCTGCTTTGTTTGTGACCATATACTTGTTTAACCAACCGATTTTTTTGCTGTGCCATCAGATTATTAGGCTGAACCATCCGATTATTTGTGCGAGCCATCCGATTATTAGGTTGAACCATCCGATTATTTGTACTAACCGTCCGATTATTGACGTTAACCCTCCGATTACTCCTTTTTACTCCCATTCCAATGATAAATTGTCTTATTGTTATTTCCGATTCTCATTAAATTCATGTGATGATTATGTAGAATTAATATGTAAAAACTTTCTACATTCCCTATTAGTAAGACTATTGCTAATTAAACTAACCAATCTAGTAAAGTTTACTCATGAACTTGATGATCTAGATATCCACATGAAAGGCAATACCATCCCGCTTTTAATATTTTCATACAAAACCTCTCACGTTTCCCACACTGAACTCCAGTTCTCAACTCACTAGGATCAATCCTCCAATTCTTACACATAGGGTAAGGAAGATAATACTGGTGAGCCATCTTCTCAAATCAACGGATGATTACATAAGATATCGAAATCTCTACTAAAAAGATACATTTTCCATATAATTACTGCTTACTGAAATCGAGTAACGCTTTTACAAACTATTGTAGAAGCGTCACTTTTACTATTAAATTATTAAGATAAAATAATTTAATATAATGCAGCAAAAAAAGCAGTCAGAATGAAATCATTCCAACTGCCTCTTTTTTTACTTTGAAAAGCCATATCTTCACAAAACTCTTAAATGAAATTAACCTATATAACTATTTTTAATTTAAGCTCTAGAAACGTATGAACCTTCGTCTGTGTTGATAATTAGTCGATCTCCAACGTTGATAAAAAGTGGTACCGTTACAACTAAACCAGTTTCAAGAGTAGCAGTTTTAGATCCACCGCCAGAAGTATCCCCTTTAATACCAGGTTCAGTTTCTGTCACTTCAAGTTCAACCGATTTTGGTAGTTCTACCCCAAGTGTTTCTCCTTGGTATTGAATAACATGGATTTCCATGTTTTCGCGTAAATATTTTAGTTCGTATTCGATTTGTCCTTCGTTTAGCTCAAGTTGTTCGTATGAATCTGTATCCATAAAGATGTGTTGATCTCCACTCGCATATAGATATTGCATTTTTCTGTTATCAATTTGAGCTTTCTCTACTTTTTCACCTGCACGGAAAGTTTTCTCATTCACTGAACCATTTCTAAGGTTTCTAAGTTTCGAGCGAACAAACGCTGCTCCTTTACCTGGTTTAACGTGTTGGAAATCCAGTACACGATAAAGTACTCCATCTACTACTATTGTTAAACCTGTTTTAAAATCATTTACAGAAATCATTATTTTTCCTCCAAATATTAAGATAAAATGAGTAATTCTTTAGTCGAATGCGTAAGCTTTTCTAATCCATTTTCAGTTACAATTGCATCGTCTTCTATACGAACTCCACCGATATTCGGCAAGTAAATTCCCGGCTCAATTGTAATAATCATCCCTGGTTCTAGTGTAATATCAGATCGAAAAGATAACCCAGGTCCTTCATGCACTTCAAGCCCAATTCCGTGACCTAAAGAGTGACCAAATGCTTCACCATAGCCTTTTGAAGCAATATAATCACGAGCAATTGCATCTGCTTCTTTACCTGTCATTCCTGGTTTAATTTTATCCAACGCAAGTAATTGTGCATCTAAAACTACTTGATAAATTTCTTTTAATTGGTCACTCGGTTCACCAACAGCAACTGTTCGAGTTGTATCAGAAATATACCCATTATAGAGTGCACCGAAGTCAAGTGTCACAAAGTCTCCTACTTCAATAACTTTGCTAGTTGCAACACCATGTGGAAGTGCAGATCTTACACCAGAAGCAACGATCGTATCAAAAGATGAAGACGAGGCACCAAGTTTTCTCATGAAGAATTCAAGTTCATTTGACACTTCGAGTTCTGTCATTCCTGGTTTTATGTATGTAACAATATGTTCAAAAGCCTCATCAGCTATACGACAAGCCGCCTTTATAATACTAATCTCTTCCTCTGTCTTAATCAAGCGAATTTTTTCCACTAGCCCAGAAAGCGGCACTAAATCTGCTTGGATAGCTTGTTTGTACAATTCATAACCACTATAAGTTAAATCGTCTTTTTCAAATCCAATAGAATTAATGCACATTTCTGTGACTTGGTTAGCAACTTCTTCTATTAAAGTTTTGGTATGCTGTACAATACGGTAGTCCTTCACCTGACTAGCAGCTTGCTCTGTGTAACGAAAATCTGTAATGAATACCGCATCGTTTTTGGACACAATTGCAACACCTGCTGTACCAGTAAAACCAGTCATATAACGTCTACTATATCCGTTTGTTATCAATAAGGCATCCACACCTTGTTCTTCTAAAGCAGCACGCAACTTATCAAGTTTCATTATTATACCCCATCTCTTTTTCTAATATATCTACACTTTATTTTATCATAGGAAGAGGCGTGGGTAAATTTTTCATTTACTAAGAGGATTATCCTGTGCTTGGAAAATGGCAGACTCCATCATAAACCTTACTAACATAACAACGATACAGATAAACGGAATGCTTAAATGTTTAATTGTTTTTACGAGTGTACTCTTATCTAAAAATATCCACTCCATAATAATTGCTAAAATGATTCCAATGGCCAAGCTAGTAATAGAGACAGGGATTTTTATAAAAATCAGGCTTATATAATAAAATACAAAACAAATAAACCAAACTACAATAAATAGAATTCCCCATTTCCATCGATCCCGGAATGATTCAAATATTTGCAATTTGTCTGCATAACCAATAGGACTCCATTTGATCCAATTAAAAAAATCCAGTACTTTAAGAAAAAAAGTACAAATTAATGCAGCTACAAAACTAGTACTAACAGATAATCCTTTTTCTTTCATATTCAAGTCTCCTTTTTGTATCAGTTTGATGCTAGAAGAAGATTATTAAACAAAAAGGAAAAAAACTTCTAAAATAACAAAAAACACATACAGAGGATTTACCTACGAGCATGTGTGTTGATTTGAAATAAAGTTTGATCACCCCCCCTCACAAACCCGCATTTTGCGTTATATAAAAAGAATCCGTTTTGAAAAAAGATTGATCCCGGCCCTTTTCATGAAGAAAGACGCTCTCCTTATTTCAAAGAAAGCACCAGTTTGATGAAGATGAAGTTTTCAAAATTTCAAATCATATGTAGCCTACCTTCACCTATAATTGTATAAGTTAGTACATCATTCTACATAACTACACTAATAATTTATTATAAATTTGGTACCAGCTACTGATTTATAGGATTATTATCTTTTGATTTAGTGGGTAATATCAAAATGTTGTTTCAATAGCTCTTCGAAACTAGAGTTGTCAATTTCCTCTTTTGTAACGATTCCATCAATCCACTGTGTAAATGAAGTATTTGTTAATGTTAAATTTCCTCCAGTTGTAAGTCGTGTGATTATAGGTTTTTTGTTAAATGGAGATTCTTGGTGTTCAGCGATAATCGTTTGGATTTCATTAAATTCCGATACATCGTGTATAGGCTTCTTGGAATCGAAGGCATATCCTATTTTCCAAGCTATATTTTTATGTTTCAATTTCATTTCAAGAACATAGTTTCCATGCTCGCTATTAACTTTTTTGATTCGAAATTCTCCATTATTAGAGGTTATGGGCTCCCCACTTAAAGGAACAGGTTTTAATGGCAAATTCCCTCCAAAGCCAGTATCTATTAAGTATTGTTGATCCTCGTGATTTACAAGAATAGTTACATGAGTTCTCCCAAGCGTTAGATAGTTTTGAGTAGCATTCTCAAAAATAACTCCGCGGGCTAGGACTGCGTTAAAACCATTTTCGATTAAGAAGAAATACAATATCGAATTTAACTCATAACAAAGACCACCTTCTTTTTTTACTAGTATTTTATTGATTAAGTTTTCTTTAGTGATATCACTTGTTTTCTTTTCAAGAATACATAAATTTTCAAAAGGAATGTTTTTTGCCGTTTTTTCAAGAATGATATCCAACGCTTCAAATGTTATTTCCTCATTTTCTGGAAAACCGATTCTTTTACGAAATAAAGCATTCAGTTCACTCATTAATAATTCCCCCAATAATATTTCTTTTTTAATTAATTCGCCTATCGAATAGTATGTCTTCAGTGGTTTATATACTTCACTACTTTTATTTAAATTCTATTTCCTACTTTCATTGCTTGCCTTTAACAAGAATCTGCCCTATTAAAAAGGAATCAAACCCCTTTTATGGAATACTACAATAAGATCTTAACCCTAAAATCACTTTAATTCTTCTTGAACTAACACTTCTCTTAGTAAATTTTTTCACAATCTTCTCTATTTCTTAACAAAAATATCCAACTTTTCTTATTAAGCGTTATTCAAGATAATAGCCCTTTAATGAAAAATGAGCCCTTATCCTTGTTCAAGGATAGCGCCCGATTGTTGAGTATCTAAAAAGGAATATATAGTTTTTACTCAAGCCATCTACAAGGTTTTATAGTGACGGTACAATAGTCCAGTGCTAATACCTGCTCTAATTGCAATCTCCTGAATACTGGTTTCAGCAAAGCCTTTTATAGCAAATAGTTTTAGCAGCCGAATGGACTTTATTTCTACCTTTTTCCATTATCTTAAAGAAATATATATTATTTTTTCACATATTTCAAAGCCGAAAAATTATTGATTCCAATTTTCTTAGCCCTAATTTCTGGAACGAGGCTTTCTTTTGTACTTTTCAAATCCCAATTTGTTATATAAATTCATTGCCGAAGTATTCGTATCCGCAACCTCTTCAATGACATAATCATTGTACGGAGTGTTTTCAATGATATGATTTATGATTTGAGATGCTACACCCTGTCCTCTAAATTCTGAAGTTGTTCCAACAAACTCAATCGACCCAGTATTGGGAGGGAATTCTTCGAAAGGCGCTTCAAATTCCTTCTTTAGAAAGATACATGCCATGCTTCCCTTGAAAAATCCTAGATGCTTCCTTAATTCCTTTATATTTAATCGAACCGATCAATCGGCTCCATCCGTGCATGCTGTCATTCCACCAATTTTATTATTAGCTATCGCTACATAAAATTGATTCAAAACAAACATATGAGCAAAAGCTTTTGCAATTTTATTTTTATCCTTTGAAAAAAAACGAGCCATTGTGAGAACCCTTCCGAAAAAATCTCAGACATTTGTTTCCTCACATCAAAATTCACTTTATCTGCTTTCACAATAGTAAATTTATAATTCTCAGATTCCATATATTATATTATTCCTTTTTAATGAATGAATATATGATCATTATCATAACCGAAGAATAATTTTTCATTTAAATCTAAATCTTTCATCTTACCAAGGTAACTCTTTGCATTTTCCCTCCTGTTTGAAAAAATAAAAAAACAACCTCTTTGGTAAAGAATACCAAAGAGGTTGTTTTTATCAAACTTTATTTCAAAGCTACAATGTGTTTTTTATTATCATATTATAATCCGCATTTTAATTGTGCGTTACAATTAGTGCATGTGTTACATCCGCCCATCTCTTCTACTGTACCTTTTCGGCAAACAGGGCAAGTGTTACCTACTTCAGAACCGATTGTAACATTTGTTGAACGTAAATCTTGTATTGTATCAATTAAAACGATAGGTCGTTTTTCAAATACCTTTTCTTCTTGTCTATGATCGTCAAGCGTATTTTCTTCCGCTTTCAAGGTTAGAACTTGAGAATCTCTACTTCCATCCACATAAACAGTTCCACCTTTAGCTCCACCACTATATAGACGTTCATATACACCTTCTACCTGTTCAACTGTATAGCCTCTTGGTGCATTTACCGTTTTGGAGATAGAACTATCAATCCAACGTTGAATAATACATTGAACATCAGCATGAGCTTCTGGAGCTAGCTCCATAGCAGTAACAAACCATTCAGGTAAATCGTTTTCATCAGCATGTCTGTTTGCTTGTAAGTATTCTTGAACGATATCAGCTTTTACTTCAATGAATTTTCCTAAACGTCCACTTCTATAATATGTGAAAGAATAATAAGGTTCTAAGCCTGTAGAGACACCTACCATTGTTCCAGTAGATCCTGTTGGTGCAACTGTTAGTAAATGTGAATTTCTAATTCCATTTTCTAATATAGTGTTTCTAATTTCCTCTGGCATAGATTGCATAAAACCAGTTTCTGTAAATGCTTTACGAAGGCGATTTGTTTCTTCTTCTGTTTCAGCCGTTAAAAATGGGAAACTTCCTCGTTCTACCGCTAAGTTAGCTGAAGTTTCATAGGCAGCAATAGCAATCGTTTTAAATACCTCGTCAACGAGAATATTTCCTTCCTCAGATCCGTACTCTTTTTCACAATAAATTAGAAGATCCGCTAGTCCCATAACCCCAAGACCTACACGTCTTTCTCCTAAAGCTTGTACTTTATTTTCTTCTAAGAAATATGGAGTAGCATCTATTACATTATCCTGCATACGAACTCCAACACTTACAGTTTCTCTTAATGCTTCAAAGTTTACCGTTTTTGTTCCTTTGTTTGCAAATTGAGCTAAGTTAACAGCTGCTAAGTTACATACAGAATATGGTGCAAGCGGCTGTTCACCACATGGATTCGTAGCAACAACTTTTTGTCCGTACGCTTTTGCATTTGTTTTTTCATTTGCATTATCAATAAAGAAAATACCTGGCTCTGCAGAATAAGTAGCACAAATATTAATTAAATTCCATAAATCTTTTGCTTTTACTGTGCGATATGTTCGAACAGCATAGCCCATTTTCTCCCATTCACGGACATCTCCAACCTCATGCCAATGTTTGTTATAAAATACCATTTCTTCTGGAGAATATGTTTCAATTGCAGGGAAACGCAGTTCAAAGTCTGCATCTTCCTCCACAGCTTTCATGAAGTCGTCTGTCAATGTGACAGAGATATTTGCACCAGTTAAAAATTCAGGATTGTGAACAGTAAAATTACCACCATCACGAAGTTTTGTCTCTGCTTCGCGAATGATATCATCGCTGAAGCCACCTAATCCAGGAATCGCTTTATAATTAACTATTCCTTGATACATTGCTTCTTCTTGAAGAGTTAATGGTGTAAATTTTAGCTTATCCTTCGCTAATTGTTTAATAGTCGCATCATTCGTATTTTCAATTAAAAAACGAAGAATTCGAGGATTTTGCATTTTGGAGATAATAAATTCTGCAATATCCGGGTGCCAATCGGCTAGCATTATCATTTGTGCCCCTCTTCGTGATCCGCCCTGCTCCACTAAGTGAGTCAGTTTAGCAATATCATCTAGCCATGATACTGAACCGGATGACTTACCATTTACACCTCTAGCTAGTGTATTACGTGGACGAAGCGTAGAACCGTTCGTTCCAACACCACCACCGCGACTCATTATTTCCATTACTTGTTTGCGGTGGTCACTGATTCCCTCGCGTGAATCAGGAACAAATGGCATTACGTAGCAATTAAAGTAAGTAACATCTGTACCTGTACCTGCTCCATAGAGTACACGTCCAGCTGGAATAAATTTTAGTGAAACTAATTGTTGGTAGAACTTTTCAAACCATTCCTTGCGTTTTTCCTCTGTTTTTTCGACCGAAGCTAGTCCAGTTGCATTACGTTTAGCAATTTGCTCGTAATACACTTCCAATGGTTTCTCAATAACATTAAGGGAACGTTTTACAATTCCTTCTTGTAGTTCATCTTGATCATCAATTGCACTTCGATAATCTTCTTCAATCAATACTTCTGCTGTTTTTGTCGAATGATCGATTGAAACTATGTGACCTAAGCCACGTGCAGGAAATTTCGGATCTGCTTTTACAGTAAGTACGACAAAATCTCCTGATTTTAGCGTTTTCTTTTCCGTATCCTTAAATGAATAACGGTCAATCATTACTAGTCGGGAAACACCTTTGTGCGTCAATTTCATGTCTTCTGTAATTGGATGTACTTGTGGAAATAGTTGAATGTCTTTGTTTAACTGATCAATGTTAATGGTTGCATTATTGTTCTGAGATGCTAATACCATCATAATTGCCTCCCTTATATTTAAAAATAAAACACACCATATAGTGTATGATTATTTTTAAACCATACTATATGTTGTGTTGTTTTGCAAATATATGAATTCCGCTAAAAGTCATATGTAGCAATAGTCAACGGACTAATTTCCTAAAAAAAATAATTTATTTTTTAAAATTCCATTGATTATTATCATAACGATTTTTTTGCAGCTCGTTTACGTATAATTCTTGTTCTTCTGATAGGGTAAATTCTACTAATTCAATCTGCAACGCATCTTCAAATCCTTTTTTGAATGCTTTTTTACACTCGTCGATTGTTACAGGATTTTGACTAATTTTGTTGATGGCCACAGCTTTTTTAGATAAGCTAGCTTTTACTCTATCACGTAGAGCATCAGAAGAAAATTTAAATGTCTGGATAAGTTTATCTTCATCAAGATCTAACAAGATCGCACCATGCTGTAAAATAACGCCTTTTTGACGTGTTTGAGCACTTCCAGCAACCTTTTTTCCTTCTACTACTAATTCATACCAGCTAGGTGAATCAAAGCAGACAGCGGATTTAGGTTTCTTTAGATTTTGCTTTTTCTCTTCTGTGTCTGGAATGGAAAAGTAAGCATCTAAACCGAGATTTTGAAAACCAAGTAATAAGCCTTCACTTATCACACGATAAGCTTCTGTCACGGTTGCTGGCATATCCGGATAGCTCTCGGTGACAATTACGCTATATGTTAGCTCGTGTTCATGGAGTACGCCTCTTCCTCCAGTAGGTCTACGAACAAACCCGAGGCCCAAACGATTTACTGCATCTAAATCTATTTCTTTTTCAACAGATTGAAAATAACCGATCGATAGAGTTGCTGGATTCCATTCATAAAAGCGAATTACTGGTGGAATCAACCCTTCACTATGCCAATCTAGTAAAGCCTCATCAAGTGCCATGTTATAAGATGGACTACAAGGTCCGGAATTAATAAAGTACCATTTTGTCTTTTCCATCGAATCTTCCCCCTAACAACGTTATTCATTTTATCAAATAGATTGAATTGTATCTAGTTAATCTTTTATAATGAATAAGGAAACATAGAAAGGGGAAAGACCGTGTCTACTACTTTATACTTTTTAATAGCAGTAATTGTTGTGTTATTAGTTTATGCTGGTGTTCAAGCATTCCGACTAAAAAAAGCAGTTACAAACCTTACGCAAGAACAATTCATTGAGGGATATCGAAAAGCTCAATTAATCGACGTAAGAGAACCAAAAGAATTTGATGCAGGTCATATTCTAGGAGCTAGAAATATTCCATCTTCTCAGCTTCGACAACGTTTTAAAGAAATTCGTCCTGATAAACCAGTTTATCTATATGATCAAAACGGTGCAAGAAGCGCACGCGCAGCCATGTTCCTTAAGAAAAAAGGATATACCCAATTAAACCAACTTCAAGGCGGATTCAAAACTTGGACTGGTAAAATTAAATCTAAATAATATATAAAGGTTCTTCTTTTCATTAGAGGAACCTTTTTTCTTTCAACACTCACTAAATTTTCTGGAGGTATAGAATGAAAGAGAAAACGTTATTTTCACATCACGAGGATTTTAGAACTACTCTCCCTAATTATGAGGACTTTGCACTTGTTTCCAAAAGGATTATTTGGGCCTTAAATGAAAGAAAACAAGGTGATTGGAAAAATATTTCAATCGGAGAAACAATAACTCAACTTGATGCAAACTTACTTGATATGATGGAAAAAAACTTATTAACCTATGAAACACTTGGCTATATATTCGAAACGCAGCCTTTAGGTAAAATTGTAAGTAAATCTTCTCTAAATGTAGGCACAGGTTTAGAAATTACCGAAACCTTTGAAAATAAACTTATCTACTTTCCAGAATATGATGTAGGAATGACATTATCATTTAACTATTCATCAAGTCATAGTTGGCCTGAATATCGTTTCTTTTCTCTGTCAGCAGAAAAAGCACTTATATTTTTAAACGAAATCAACGAAAAGTTAAGACAATTACTCATGCAATCCATTACTTATTTAGTTGATACAGAAAATGGAGTCCAACGAAGAAATTATGGCGAACAAGCTGTTGTAAATAGAGAAGACGTATTATTAGCAGATAGTATTAAGCAAGATATATTTCGTTCTATCGATGAATTCTTTAAGCAAGACGGACAATTCTTCAAAGAATATGGCTTACCCTATAAAAGAGGAATTTTACTGTATGGTAGTCCTGGTAACGGAAAAACAACCTTGGTTAAATCTATTACAGGCTCAACAAAAGCACCGGTTGTTTATTGGCAAATAACTGAGTTTACTGGAAGTCACTCAATTCAGGAAGTCTTTGGCATCGTTACAAGACTTGCCCCTGCAATTCTTGTTATCGAAGATATCGATTCCATGCCTGAATACACGAGATCCGTCTTTTTAAACACGCTAGATGGCGTTCAATCTCGAGAAGGGTTATTTATCATCGGAACGACAAACTACCCGGAAAAAATCGATCCTGCGCTTATAAATAGAGCTGGACGTTTTGACCGTGCATACGAAATACCATCTCCTTCGGATAAAGTACGAGAACACTACTTGCGAAAGTTAGATATTAAACATATTTTTACGGATGAACAATTTACAGATATGGCTAGACGCTCTAAAGGACTTTCCGTGTCTCAACTGAACGAATTGTACATGTCGGTTGCGTTGAATTGGCATTATGATGGAAAACTGGCATATGAAGAGCGAATTGAAGAGTTGCTAAAACAAAACAAAAGATCCATGAAAAAAGAATGGGAGAATGACGAACATTCTATTGGATTTTAAATCAAAGAAGAAAATAGGTTCTATTGGACATATTAGACTGTGGACATTATATTCTATAGTTTAGTAGATTATATTGTTCATGGAATCATTCAGTTGATTGAAACGGAGGGCGGCGACTCCAGCGGGAATAGCGTGTTCAGGTGAGACCCCGCAGGAGCTAGCGACGAGGAGGCTCACGGACCGCCCGCGGAAAGCGTCCGACCGCAGTGGAAATGAACGATGAGTTTTATTTCAAAATGGATAGATAAACATTGCAGTTAAGCACTACTTTCGAAGTGATGTACCGGAATGACGAAAAAACAAATCAAGGATGGACAACCTTAAGAGTTCTTAAAAATTGGCCATGAAGACGATACTAACTATTGCTGCAATTTATATAAATAAATTCGCCACTTGCACAGCCCAAACAGCAATATATTGAAAAATACTTGAAGAGTATGCCTTGCAAAAACACATCTTTTGTTTACCTAAAAAAACATATTAAAAAGACAAAAGGTATCGAGAGGACACCCTCTTGATACCTTTTGCCGACAGTCTGAAAAGCGATCCATCTCGGATCGCTTTTCTATTATTAAGCTTTAGTATAGCGTAACACTGGATGACGGGCAGCTTTCGTCTCGTCTAAGCGGTTGATTACTGTCGTATGTGGTGCATTTTGAACGATTTCAGGATTTTCTTCTACTTCTTTTGCAATTTGTATCATTGCATCACAGAAAGCATCTAATGTTTCTTTTGATTCTGTTTCTGTCGGCTCGATCATCATACCTTCTTCTACATTTAATGGGAAGTAGATTGTCGGAGGATGATATCCGAAGTCAAGCAGACGTTTTGCCATATCAAGAGTCCGAACCCCTAATTTCTTTTGGCGACGACCACTAAGTACAAATTCGTGCTTACAATGGCGATTATATGGTAAATCAAAATGCGCTTCTAAACGTCTCATCATATAGTTTGCATTTAAAACTGCGTATTCAGTTACAGCTTTAAGACCATCTGGACCCATTGAACGAATGTAAGTATATGCACGAACATTAATTCCAAAGTTGCCGTAGAATGGTTTTACACGACCAATTGTCTGTGGACGATTATAGTCAAATTTATACTGATCATTTTCTTTTACAAGAACTGGGCTTGGTAGGAATGGAATAAGATCAGCTTTAACTCCAACTGGGCCTGAACCCGGACCACCGCCACCATGAGGACCTGTAAATGTTTTATGCAGGTTTAAATGAACGCAGTCAAAGCCCATATCTCCAGGACGCGCTTTAGACATAACTGCATTTAAGTTAGCTCCATCATAGTAAAGTTTTCCACCCACTCCATGAATGATTTCAGCTAATTCTAGAATACTTTCCTCAAATAACCCAAGCGTATTAGGGTTTGTAAGCATAAGAGCTGCTGTATCTGGACCAGCTACACGACGAAGATCCTCTAAATCTACTAATCCATTTTCGTCAGACTTCACTGTAATAGTTTCAAAACCTGCAACAGTAGCAGATGCTGGATTTGTACCATGTGCGGAGTCAGGGACAATTACTTTTGTACGTTGTGAATCTCCATTTGCTTCATGGAAAGCACGAATCATCATTAAAGCAGTCCATTCTCCGTGTGCACCAGCAGCTGGTTGTAAGGTTACTTCATCCATACCAGTAATTTCTACTAAATGTTCTTGCAAATCATACATCAATTCCATTGCACCCTGTACAGTTGACTCGTCTTGTAATGGGTGTACGTTTGCGAATCCAGGGAAACGTGCTACTGATTCGTTAATTTTTGGATTGTATTTCATCGTACAAGATCCAAGTGGATAGAAACCAGTATCTACACCATGGTTACGGTTGGATAGAGCTGTATAGTGTCGCATTATATCAAGCTCTGATACTTCTGGTAGTTCCGCTTCTTCTTCACGAAGCAAGCCCTGTGGTAACAAAGAATTAATATCTATTTCTGGCACATCTAGTTCAGGTAGGCTATACCCTACACGACCTTCTTTTGTCATTTCAAAAATTAGTGGTTGGTTATCCTTATGCATAAAGAGCCCCCATTTCTTGCACGAGTGCATCTATTTCTTCTTTTGTTCGTTGCTCTGTAACCGCAATTAATACATGACTTTTAAGGTCAGAGATAACACGGCCTAAGTCGAAACCACCGATAATTCCTTTATCAAGAAGTGTTTTGTTTGCATCTGCTACAGAACCATCTACTTTAACAACGATTTCATTGAAATGAGGACCTTGGAAAGGAACTTCAAATCCAGCTTTTTCAAATGCTTGTTTTGCATAATGTGTCTTAGTAATATTTTGAATAGCCATTTCTTTTACACCTTTTTTACCAAGTGCAGTCATTGCTACTGAAGCGGCAAGTGCATTTAACGCTTGGTTTGAGCAGATATTAGAAGTTGCTTTGTCACGTCGAATATGTTGTTCACGAGCTTGTAATGTTAAAACATACCCACGGCGTCCTTCTTCATCTGTCGTTTCCCCTACCAAACGACCAGGTACTTTACGCATAAGTTTTGATGAAACAGCAAAGAAACCACAATGCGGTCCGCCGAATGCTTCAGAAATACCAAAAGGTTGTGCATCCCCAACTGTAATATCAGCACCAAATTTTCCTGGAGGCGTTAAAGCTCCAAGAGCAAGTGGATTTGCAGAAACAACAAACAATGCTTTTTGATCATGTGTTAGTTTCTCTACATTTGCTAAATCTTCAATTTGTCCAAAGAAATTAGGATACTGGACTAACACTGCTGCTGTCTCTTCATCTACTAGTTCCTCTAATTTACCTAGGTCAGTCACACCATCCTTTGTAGGAATCGTAACAACTTGCACGTTTTGACCTTTTGCATACATTTTCACTACGTCAATATACTCTGGATGAACAGCTTCAGAAACTAATAATTTTTTTCTGCGAGTGTGACCAGCTGCCAAGTTACCAGCTTCCGCAAGTGCAGTACCACCGTCATACATGGAAGAGTTTGCAAGATCCATACCTGTAAGCTCACAAATCATCGTTTGAAATTCAAAAATAGCCTGTAATTCACCTTGAGAAATCTCCGGTTGATAAGGTGTATAAGCAGTATAAAATTCAGATCTTGAAATAACGTGATCTACGATTGTAGGCTTAAAGTGATCGTATACACCGGCACCAAGAAAGGAAGCATACTTTTTGCTGTGAGCATTTTTATCAGCAAGAACAGATAATTCTTTTAACAAAGCAGACTCCGCTTTTGCAGGTTTAATATTATATTCCCCTTTAAAACGCACTTTCTCCGGAATGTCTGCAAACAATTCATCAACGGAAGAAATGCCGATGACATCTAGCATTTCCTTTTGATCTTGTTCAGTCATTGGTAAATAACGATGCTTTATCAAATGGACAACCTCTTTCTTTGTCTTATTTTTCTCTTCTGTAAAATGGAGTAGTAACGGTAACCGCTTTTAAACGTTTGTTTCTTATTTCAACTTCTAACTCTTTACCGATTTCAGCAAATGTTGCGTCAATTAATGCTAAACCGATATTTTTTTTGAGTGTTGGCGATTGAGTTCCTGTAGTTACAAACCCAATTTGCTTTTCACCAGCATACACTGGGTACCCAGTACGTGGAATTCCTTTATCAATCATTTCAATTCCAATGCTTTTTCTCGGAACACCATTTTCTTTTTGAGCTGCTAAAACTGATTTCCCATTGAAATCTTGTTCTTTTTTAAGTTTAACAACAAAACCTAATCCAGCTTCAAGTGGTGAAATATCTTTCGAAAGCTCTTGACCGTATAATGGTAAGCAAGCTTCAAATCGTAATGTATCACGCGCACCTAGTCCGCAAGGAAGTAGCCCATCTTCTTTACCAGCTTCTAAAATGCTGCTCCATAAGTCTCTTACATCTTTACTTGCCGCATAAATTTCGAATCCATCTTCTCCTGTATAGCCCGTACGAGATACGAGAACCGATTTTCCTGCTACTTCTACATTGTCAGCAAAACGGAAGAAGCCGATTTCCTCTAAATTTTTGGAAGTAAGCTTTTGTAAAATCGCTTGCGCAAGTGGGCCTTGTAAAGCAAGTAAACCGTATTCATCGGATTTATTTACTAGTTCTACACCTGCAGTCGCGAATTGTTTCATCCAGTCAAAATCTTTCTCAATATTCCCTGCATTTACTACTAATAAATAATGGTTATCTTCTACTTTATACACTAATAAATCATCTACAATGCCGCCATCTTCGTAGCACATTGCTGTATACTGGGCTTGCCCATTTACTAATTTGGAAACATCATTTGTCATTATTTTTTGTAAAAAATCTTCACTTGCTGATCCTTTAACAAAAATTTCTCCCATATGGGAAACATCAAATAATCCCGCTTTTGTTCTAACTGCAGCATGTTCTTCCTTAATGCTAGAAAATTGGACAGGTAATTCCCATCCACCAAAATCAATTGTTTTCCCACCATAAGTTGCATAGTCTTCATATAGAGGTGTACGTTTCAACTGTTCTGACACAAAATTCTCCCCCTTTATAATTTTCACACAAAAAAAGACAGAGTGACCCCTTTTAAAAAAACAGGGGTTCTCTGTCCTGGCACCTGAAAGTTTACCGAAACGGCTTTCCTCTTTGGTGGCTTTGCGTGATACTAAACGAAAGCACTCTCCAGAGTTGCGTCCTATACGAGTTCTTTTGCCTGAGAGATTCATAAAATACTTTATTTGCTCCTTCGGCGACGCACTAAAGGCGTTCTCTCCCCGTATACTCATCCGCTAAATCTGTATTTATCACTTGCTTTGTCTATATCCTAACATTGAACACAAAAGTAAGCAATACTTTTTAATAAATTAGTTAAAACACGAACTATTTTTACAATATATTTATTTTCATTCGCCTTTAAGCCTATTTACTTGATATCCAGCATACTCTGTAACTTGTCGTAAATGACGATTTCCCGTCAATATGGTAATATGTGCAGCTTTTTTATAATTTCTACGTCTTTTCTTATATAGCTGTTCCAGTTCCTCTTTCGTGCTATTTTGAACGACGGGTCTGTTTTTGTCATTTTTCACTCGCATCCAAATATCTTGAAAAGTAGCATCTAAGTACAAAACCAGCCCGGTTTTTCGCATAATGCGAATATTTTCCTCATTCATCGCAACTCCGCCACCCGTAGAAATAATACAGGATTCATTACGAAAGTTTTGAAGAAAATCTGTTTCTATCTTACGAAAATACGCTTCTCCTTCTTGCTCAAATATTTCGGGTATGGACCTTTTTTCCTTTTTGACAAGCTCTTTATCCATATCATAATAGGGCATCTTCAATAAATAGCTCAGTCTTCTCCCAACCGCACTTTTTCCACTACCCATAAACCCAACTAAATATACTTTGTACACGATTCACCAACTCACTGCTACCAGTATTATTTTTTGTTTGCATTGAAAATTTCTATTCTTTTGATAGTAGCATTAATATTGTTCAATTCCAACGAATCATATGTTCGGTATTTTGATTGATATGCAGCAGAAACAGACAAAATCGAAAGAGATACAAATAACAGAAGTAATATAGAAGCAGGTAATAGAACGCCTTTTTCATTCTGAATTAAACGTAACATAAAATGTATGCTCCTTTTTTACTCCATTCATAAACTCGACAGAAAAATATAATAGTCGATCTTCTATGCTTGTGTTTATAGTTTTCACCTGAAGTAACATTTGTTCATGACCTACCCTATTTTTTTGTTTACGGATTAGATTTTGATAAATTTCTATATCATATTCATCGCCATTCTTTTTAAAACGTATCCCTTTATTTCCTGTTTGCACTATTATCATATCTAAATCGATTAAATAGTTTTCAACGTCCTCTACAAACAAAGCCCACTCTGTTTCGGTTGGATTTGTTACTGTTTCCTCCATCAAATATAACCACCCTATAGATATAGCAAATACATGAGAAAAAAGCATAAGCACAGATAATTGAATGATAGCTTCAATTAAGGTATATCCATTTTCATTATTTTTGTTCAATAAGATATCGATAGGCAATTCATTTTCTCCTCAGTCATCCCTTCATAATTTACACAAATTTGTTGACCATCAATTGAAAATGTATATTCGATTTCGTCAATCCGCATGGAACCATCTAACAAATTTTCTTCGATGTACATTTTTACACCCTCTTTTATAACTACCGACGAATGATATTTTCTTTTTTTCTCTTCAAGTAGCACTACCATATTACTTAAAAGAGGTAGTAACGTAGTTGCAATTAGAAAAATTACACTTAAGGCTACGATTGTTTCTGGCCAGGAAAAACCTTTACTGTTAATCATATCTTAATCTTCCTTTACCGATATAAACATAAACATTCTTAAATCCGTTCTTTGTTTCGAACAAGAGAGTCCCAAACTCTTTTACGGTTCCATTAGGGTGAAAAACTATTTCTTTCAAGTAACTATCTTGAGATAATCGTATCCCTTTCGGCATTTCATATTCAAAATATATTTCATTTGCATTTTTTGCTTTATATTTTGTGCCGTTCTCGAAAAATACTAAACTCATATATTTCCTCTCGGACAAAGCAATACTTTGGAGACTTTGCACATCCAAATGAAATTGTTCAAAAAATCGTTTTTCCTCCATCCTCTCAAATTTAGAAGTACTTACAAAAATTATAGAGGTAGACATCACCATTACGATAGATAAAACAAGTAGCATTTCGATAAATGTAAATCCATTTTCACGCAAAAGGCATTGTTTCATTTTCAATAACTACTGCTCCCGTTATCGTTACACTTCCATCTTTTTCATCAATGATAATTTCCGTACCATTCGGGCAGCTCTCAATTCCTTTTAGATAACCCTCTTTAGTTAAATCCTCTACATTTGGAATTTTTTTAAACTCTATTTTGTATGCTTGAATTTGACCCTCTACCATTTTGGCAAAAGCTTTGCACCCTTTGTCATCAATGGATGCGGAATGTTTCGTCACATTTGGTATTGTTATTAAAATTAAAATAGAAATAATAAGTAAAACAATCATCATTTCTATTAAAGTAAATCCTTTGTTATTTTTCATTAGTTTTCTCAATAGATCCTTCTCCTTTTATACAATATTGATCATTTCATAAATTGGTAACATAATAGCCAAGTATGCTCCGACAATAAAAATGGCAAGTATTAAGAAAAGTGTAGGTTGTAGAATACTTAAGTACTTCGATAACTTTGCTTCTATTGTTTCTGTTACAAACTCACTATACAAACTCAACTCTCTTCCTAAGTAACCACTAAGTTCTCCATGAGTTACAAATTGATGGAAGTCGTTAGTAAAATGGTCTAATAACAATAAAGCATTAGAAAATGACTCTCCATGTACTAGTTTCTCTTTCATTTGCATTGCTATATACTGAAGCGTTTTATGTTCTTCTTGTTTGATCAATGAATCAAATGCTTGCTGCAATGACATACCACTGTCTAATAGCCCCCCCATTTCTCTAGAAAAAACTCTTGTCAAAAAGAGGCGATACCATTTATTTACTAGCGGTATTTTTAAATAAAGAGATATCTGAACCTCTATTTTTTTCCTATTTATCATTTTCACTAAAAACAACATTGCGCCAGAAAAAAACAATAGACCAATCAAAAAATAATTAGGCAATTGCAGTAATACACTTGTCCAAATAATAGAACTATCAGCATCTTCAGTAGCCCTCGTATGTAGTAATGATTCCATGTTAGGCAAGAAATAAATTTTAAAGATCGTAAACAAAAGGAAAATTACTACAAATAAAAATAATGGGTACATTAATAAACTATTTAACCTTTTTCTTGCCTTTTCAAAAATAGCTGCTTGTACACTTAATACAGATACTGTCTCTTGAAGTTTCCCGTGAGTTGTTGCCAAATTTATAGGAAGCAAAAGACGATCAGGAAACCCTAACAACCTAAATACTTCTGTAACACTTAAACCGTTTTTATGCACTTGCGTCATTTTTTGAATGACTACATCAGAGTTTTTTACATGAAATGGCAATAACATTGAGACTGACTCATGGAATGTATAACCTTCCTGTAATAGGTCACTTAATCTCTTTAAAAAGGAAGATTGAATGGGAGATGGAATTGTTTCACTTCTACGAACTATATAGTCATTAATTTTTTTGAATAACACCTTCACGCACACCTCTCTCTATTTGATAAGAAAGTGTTAACGAATAAGGTATCTTAAATTCTGCTCCTGATAGTAGAGAGTTTAAAGCTTCCATCAATAGTTCGTCTGAAATAATTTCAAAAATCGCTGATAATTCTGGCTGTTTAGCATAAGAAACGGTAACTAGTTTTTGCGCAACTAAACCAATAACTGTTTGCTTTAATTCTTCAGCTGAAATACCAAGTGTTATCCTCGAAAAAGTTTGGCGAAGATAATGGAACAAATCGCATGAAACGTGGTATGTCTTCCAACATGTCTGTCTTGAAAAAAATCAAAGCTTGGCGACACAACTAAAGTTGTGCAAAAAGCGTGGCGGGGGAAATTTTCATTCTTCCTCTTTGGCGACACGCAAATCAAAAGCGTGGCGAGGGAAAAACACAACGAGTTCCTAACTTGAAAAGAATCTAAGTTTCCTTACGATAAAGAAGAACATTTGATTGTCCCTGACAACAGGAAAAGAATTCATTTTGAAGAATTCTTGAATAGAGGAGTTGATAGCACTCTTTTTATCGGTCGGGAACAAGGTATGTAAAAAACGAAAATTGAATTGTATTACTTCTCGATTTTTCGGTTGGATATGTAATTTCTAAATGAACAAGTAAAGTGTCACTTTTTAGACTAGAAAAAAAGGAGGGAAAATAGTGGAGAAATTTTTAGCAATCTGTTGTGGTGCATATTTTGTTATTGGATTATTGTGCTTTTGTTATCTGGTGTCAAAAGACAAAATAACTGATTTCACAAAAGGAGATATTGTTTTGGCTGTTGTATTCTTTCCTTACACAATTACCATTGCGATGGCTGGGATCGTGGTATGGCTTTTATTTGTTATTTGGGACCGCCTAAAGTTTACTAGCATTATTAAATGGTGGAGAACACCTATAAGCAATAAAGAACTGTAAGAAAGGAGTAGTATTCGTAAAAAAAACCAAAGAATCGAAATGTATAGCTTCTCGAATCTTTGGTTTAAAAATAGTAATCTATTAACCTTCGGCTCACTCAACCCAAAGAACCTTTTATATCATTTATAAGACTTACTTGAATAGGTCATCAAGAAAAAAGAACGCTCAGAGGCTAAGTTCTGAGCGTTTTTTAGTAAGGATGAGATAGACTTCAACTGTTGATTACAAATTGTTTTCTTTAAAACAACTTGTAAATATATTAATTTTTTTTGTGTTTTGCTTCTCTATTTCCCATTTGTTCAAACATTCGATGTATTTCTTCTTTCGGAATACCCAAAAATTCATCTAACTTCATTTCAGTTAGATATATTTCCTTTTCTTCCTGGTTATCATGCTCTCTCTCGATTTTTCTATTGCACATATCAAATCCCCCCTTTAATTATGTGAAAATTAATACCGAATTCGGCGCAAGTGACACTCCACGTACGTTCAAATAAATCCTCTATATATTTAATATCTTTTGTTTCGTTATATTTCTTCGAATACTTTTCTGCTTCTTCTAAAGTTTGCATATTGTCATATAAACTTTTTTTAATTTGTTCCTCAGAAATATCAAACGTATCTTTTTTACTCATAAAATAAGTAGCATTCATTAAACCAAAAATAATCATAAATTTGATTTCTTTTGTTTGTAAAAAAATTTTTATATCCTCTGGTGACGGTGGCGAATTCTCTGGATGAGTGTGTATATGTAAATATTCTTGAGAAGTGTTACGCATTTCTCTTAAATGTTCACTAATTCTAATTCTTGCTTTTTCCCCATAAATGCGATTTAATTCTTCCAATCCAGACATTAAATTAATTCCTGTTGCAACTTCAACTTTTCTAATCTCTGTTAATATCAGCAGTTCATATTGTATCCTACTAACTTCTTTTTGGATGTTTAATAGGTTGTACTTTTTTAATATTCCCTTCACTCCCGCATTTCCCTTTCGCCTTCAGTTTAATCTAATATATAACAATGAAACATACTGTCAAGAAAAAAATATCTGCAATAAAATATATAAATTCATAGACTATGCAAATTCATAGTTACCTATTGTTAACTTCCCATTTTTCTTATTTTCTATATCCCTCATGGTCAAGCCCTTCCCAGCTAATTTTTTCATTCGGAAATACCAAGATTAGTTCATTCACCAATCATGGAAAACAAACGTGTAATGTACAGTCCATTAACTTCATATGTTTATTGTACATATGAAGGAGGAAGTAATTTGTTTACGTTTAGGAATAAACATGCGAAAGCCATCAAACAGCGCCCAAAAAGAATACATACCCCTCCAACTAATATAGAAATCAAAAACAACTTCGATAGCATGATGGAATTTTCAAGATCAGTATTAAACGAATCAATGAATGTTAAAGAGAGTAAAAATGAAGAGACAGAACATCCCTTAATCGATGTTGTTCGATTGATCGGAAGACAGCTTCAAACTCAGTATTTAACCAATCTGTTATACCCAAGAGACGAAGCACGAATACCCACTTTGTCTCCACAAGAAGTACTTTTCGATCCCTTATCCAGAATTTCTAAGAAGTATATTAATTTTAAGGATGTAATGAGAGAAGTAAAAACGGAAAAAGTAATTTCATTAAATCGAGACCTAGTATTGCCTTGGTCATGGAAAAGATCGAGGTTGGTTACGTGTATTGCTCAAATTGGGGAAGGAAGAAAACGGGGAGAATGGAGTCAAGATCACCGTAATCATATGGTTGATTTATGGTTACCGATGGGAATTGCATGGGTCACTAGTGGAAATCATTCCATATCGACTGGAATTATACAAGGTAAAGGTACAATCATCCCTGAGAATGTGTATGATATTAGTGATGTGTATGAATATGTGTATTGTAATGGCGTTAATTATTACCGAAAAGAAGATGGCAGTATTATTTCTCCAGTTGTGAATGCTGAGTTTGCGGCGATTTTTGAAATAGGTCGTATAATGACCGAGCATTCCATAAGTTATTAAAAGCGAAACTCCACAATCCTAGATAAACAACCTGCCACCCTTTACTCGGGATATAATCTAAGAGACTACCATTTTATATTAGCCTTTTGGCTCGAATATAAGTTCAACTTTCTTTAAATGTACTTCGATAAGCGGATCACTCATATTCTTGTAAGTAGATAAATAGTCCATAACCTGCTGCTTTTTAATATAATTTTTCGGTGGATATTTACCGTTCTTATCAACAGAGTCGATTGTCAATACTTTGTCTTTCAATAATTGGTTGATCTTTTCTTGATGCGCGATACAAGCCCGCTGAAGTTCTTTTCCAAAATACCCTTTTTCGTTTATTCTCCTATAATATAATTCTTTCATCAGTTGATTAACATCTTCATCAAGGATTTTTAACCCATCTACTAAATTAGGATTTCCGTCATGAAAGACTCGTAATCTATCATTAAAAATCAGTTGATAAATATCCTCCACATTCATTTGATCACTCCTAAGTTTAAAACAGGCTTTCTGAATAGTGATACCTTCTCTTTCTATATCAGAGGAAAACGGAAGATATTTCTTTTGAAGTTCTTTTTCAAAACGTTGAATCTCTGTCTTAGGGATATACCATCGTTCATACCCATCGACACTTGGACCATGAATAGGCTTTATCAATTTTGACTCGACCAATGCATTCATGTGCCTGAAATTTAGCCCTAAGTATCTTATCGCTTGATCCAATGTGAAACTCGTTTTCTTCATATTTAAATATGCGTCAATGCTCTCGCGCTCTATTAGGGATATCTTCTTCCCGTTTTTTTCTGTAACATGCAGTTTAATTAAATTGTGCTTGCACAGATTCATCACAGTCTTAAATTCCGTATTAATGTACAGCAAGGCTTCACCTGTGGTTAGAAATTTCTTTTTCTTTATCAAAGGCGGCAAAGCAAATCTCTGGTTAATATATACATCCTTTTTGTTATTTAAATAATCGGAATAAATCTCGTGATAGTATGTGCCCTTAGTATGCTTAAAGACTTTATTTGTAATCCTATTTTTCTTTACTTTTGTGGAGGACGCATGTTTCAGTTGCTTATCTGCTTCTTCTACGGCTTCAATGAGATTGGTAAAATCCTTTGATGGATGCAGCGTCAGAAAATGTAACGTATTGACTATCAGATTATATTTGTTTAGGTCAATTTTTTTTATATTCGGACCAACCATATCAAATGGATCCTTTAAGCGAAACAGACGAGATGCGGCAAATACGTTCGAATCTATCCCTCTTACCAACAAGCTAAACGCGTAAAAAAAATCGAGATACTCATCCTTTGTTAAATATGTTTGGTCTTCTCTACTTATTTGCTGGCGGTCGCCTAAAAGAAATTCCTGAAATGCAGTTTGCACCTCTAATGTTACAGCATCCACTTTTTTAGCTCTTATTGCCGTGTACTTCTTGCCGCAATGACATAGATTCCGCACTAATCGGGATAAAGGAACATATCTACTGCATTTACACGCTACAACTAGCTCTTTTTTATGTTTGACACAAGTAGTCACATAACTTACATCCCAGTATATACGATGAAAAAAATCTTCTTTCAAACACTCTGGGCAAAACTTGGTACAGTATCGATGATAATGCTTTCGATATTTGGCGCGCCGCTTATTGGATTTTATATCTTCGCGTATGAGTAAGTCGTCAAATTGATTGACGATTAATGGCTGGATATCTATCTTCATCTTACTTAACAAGTCCGTTACAAAATCTACCCAATACAAGTCGGGATGGATTTCATTGCAATTTTCATCATAAGCGGCGGATTTAAACTCCGTAAACATAGACCCCAAGTGGTCATAATGGTTGATAATTGCCAACCTATGCAAAAAGGAGTAAAGACTTTCTTGTTCTTTGGGTTTGTCTCTATTTAAGGGAAGTTTTTGATACATCTTCCTGTACCTCTCTTTCAAAAAAATTTGCCCCATAACCTGCATATGGGGCAATGTATTTACCTTTTACCTAAACGGATTTCTGCCGTTCATAATAGAGGAGTGCATGTCAAACGACTCTGCGAAGTACTCAACACCAATCTTTTCCTGATTTTCCTCCACCGCAAAGTTTGCTGCCGTCCGAATCAGCTTCATTACTGCATTCATATTTCCTTTGGTCGCACCCTCGAACTTCTCCCACATTCCTCTTTCCTTCAAGCCTGCCAGGTTTTCAAACGGAA
The DNA here is from genome assembly GCF_037104765.1 of Psychrobacillus mangrovi. NCBI lineage: Bacteria > Bacillati > Bacillota > Bacilli > Caryophanales > Bacillaceae > Psychrobacillus > Psychrobacillus mangrovi. The sequence continues at coordinate 61,103 of NZ_JBAWSY010000019.1, forward strand.
GACTTTTATCAATGTTGTTTAGTAATATTCGAAAATTATCGGTGGATTTTGGATTGTTACAACGATAACCTGTTAGGTGATAATTAAACGAAAAACGTCTTTTTAATTGCCCATTTGCCGTCAGCACTCGTTCCGATTCATCCATTCCCAGCAACACAACAGGAACTTTTGTCGAATTAATAATCGATTTAAAACAATCCGCTACATTTTGATTAACTTTGTCATTGCCATCCTTGTTAACGAAATGTTGAAACTCATCTAACATGATTAATTCAACTTCTGAATCACCAATTAACTTGATAAGTCGATGTTGTTTATTTCCGATAGTCCCTTTTGTAGGATTTGATTCATCGAGATGATCTAGCATACTTTCTAAAAAGGTATTGATAGTGGTTGGAGATGGAATATCACCTGCTAAAATTGCCACTTTGGTGGTTCGCTCTAATGGAACAATTCTTTGGTGTTCTTGTAGATACATTTCCATAATGGATGATTTGCCCGTGCCATAGTTACCTGTAATCAATAAACACTGGGGTTCACTATAATTTTGGTGCGTTTTATGACACATTCTGATTAAATCAAGTGCCTTTTTAAATTCAGGGTGTACAATACGTAGCGTATCAATTGCTTTCAATTTTTCTTCTTTTGTTAATAACGAAACTTCTTCATGAGTACTTGACATGGACTGCCTCCCATTCTGTATCATCGATCTCTTCATTTTCGTAATATTCGGTCTTCTCCAGTGACACTTCGGCTATTTTAGTAGCTGATTCAACTATTTCCTTTTCCTCTTCTGGCGTTCCTTCTACCTCTTCAGCAACCTCCTTGTTCTGCAACAACTTGTTCGAACCATCCCCAGCCATTCGTGCCGCTTGTTGTCTTTCCCTTTTCGTTAGGTTTGCGCTTTCTACCTTCTCCCTGGATCTTGCTTTGGCTGCTGCAATCTCACTTAAATTGACACTGCCATTCGCTTCAATCCTTGCTTCTTTCACAAATAGGTTATGTGAATATTCGTTTAAATTCCGTGAATATTCTTGATCTGTGTTCAGAGCCTCCACGTATAACAGGTTCAGTTCATCATAAACGTAAATCTTGGAAAGATCGCTCGGATCATATTTGAACTTCACTTTGTTTCCTTTGCCTTTCACGCCCAGTTTAATTCTGAGGGCTTTCAACTCTTCCGATTGGTAAAACAGATGATTCATTCGTATACCAGTACTTTGAATAGAACCATATTCTAATTTCATTAACGCCACTTTCCAATCTAATTTAGAAGGAGGAATAGCAGGAGTGAACCCATTATCTACTGCCTTTTCCCACATCTTTGCAGGAGAAAGTTTATTTCCTCGCTTCTGTTTTGCATAGATATCCACGATAAAAATATGGAGGAGTTCCAGGAAATCTTCGAGCGTTAACGCCGCGTTTTTTTCTGAATCGTAATCACCCTTTTTCACGACATTCGAAAAAGTAGTACCTGGTAACTGGTGGACAAGTCCCTCGTTTAACGTTCGAAAGTGTCGCTCTATACTTCCTTTATACCAAGGTTTCCTAGGTGGATTGTGGACGACTTGTACATCTAGTTGAAAACATGCTTCGTACAGATGTTTACTCTTAAATTCTTTTCCGCGGTCGGTCACCAATAATTCGGGCAGACCATAAGCAAGCCATTCACCTTTAACACTGGGAAACCGTTCTTTCAGATACGTCTTTGGTGCAAAGGCATGCAGCAAGCAGTACATCACGGCTGTGTAGGAGGGATCCTCATGACCCACATAAACACCGAGGGGATATCCCGTGTATTTATCTAAAGCAGTTGTCACGGTAGGTCGCTGAAGTGTATTGCCATTCTTATCTACCAAGATCAAATCGAGCTTCGTATGGTCTATTTCCACTCTTTCCAGTGGGTGCTTTGGTTTATCCAAAATTTTGGAACTTCCATGTTTCTTTCTAGCTTCTGCATGCCCCAGTCTCTTTATGTCCCGATCGTACGAATCTGTATCATCTATTCTCCTTTTTATTGTTGAAATGGAAGGATGTCTTAGTTTCTCCTCATCCTCCTTACGTTCGAGATTTTTAAGATCAATTTTGTTTATAACCGCGTGATGCACATCAACAGCTCTAACACGTTCCCTTTTCTGGTAATAGGTCTCCAATACTTCATCAATGATGAGTTCTACTTCCGCTTGAAGCATTTTTTCTTTTGGACCTGAGTTCCGTGTATTACTCACAAGTGAATGAATACTACCATCTGATCTCTTATAGTCTAATAGCCATCGATAAATGGACCTCTCTGATACCTCATAACCCTGTTTCAGTAACTTTTCAATGCGGTCTTTGATGTAGGGTCTTAATTTTTGTTCCTTCACTTCTAACAATGGCTCAATAACAAAGTATTTATATTTTGCATCTTCTTGTTCACTTACAGGCAACATAGAAAAGTCTTGAAAATCAAGTCTCACACCTTTTTTATCCTTATCGCCATGTTGAAATTGTAAGGTGCCTGCTTCCAGGTACTTATAGAGTTCGGTTAAAGAAAACTTTTTCTTAACCGTTCCGAATTCCAAATCTTTAGCTAGATAAACATTCCTCTCCAGTTCATCCTCTACCTCAAAGAATCGTTCATTCAACTTAAACCTTGTTCCGATCCCAATATATAACCTCATGAATTACCCTCCTTCTGATGGAAGATGCATTATTTTCTAATCCACGCTGGCGGGAATGCATCATTTTAGTTCTCCTTTTCTCCAAGCTCCCTCAGCTTTTTTTCTTTCTTTCAACAAAAGTTTTTCTACACGTGCAATCAATTGTTCCACTTTAAACCTTACAGCTCTAATTGCTTCGATATCAATCTTCTCCTCTTCGAATTTATCTAGTATTGCTTTGTGGGTATGTTCATTTAAACCTTCCGAGTATTCCTCGTTTAAACACAAAACTTCAAAATAAGAATTAGCCAAAGGGTCATAGACAAATATTTTAGAAATATCGGTCGGATCATATTTTATCTCCAATGAATTTTTTCGACCCTTAGCAGTATATTCATGTAGAAATTCCACCAGTTTTTCTGATTGATAATAGAGTTGTTTAAAACGAATTCCCATTCCAGTAATTCTTCCGTTGCCTGTTTTCATTAATGCGGTCTTCGAAGCAACACTAGAAGGTACAACCCGAGACTCTTTCCAAAGTTTAACTGGTACTCCACCTACACTTTTGTTAAAACAAATAGGATACAAATCAACCATCCATACATGAATGCATTCTAGAAGTGTACTGTAACTGACTGTTGAACAATTAAATTCGCTTTCTTCAAATGCCGATAAGGATGCACTCGACCAAAATGTTTTATGAAGTAAACTTTGGTTGATAGTTCTGAAATGACGTTCGATTGCCCCTTGAAAATAAGTGTCTTTTGCTGGGCATACAAATAGGTCAATCCCCAATTGTTCACAAGCATTAAACAAGTGATCGCCAGCAAATTCATTCCCTCTATCTACTAACAACATTTCAGGTATTCCATAAGCAACCCAGTTGTTCTTTATTTCTGGGTATCTATCTTTCAAATAGGTTTTAGGGAAAATAGCATGATTTAACGCATTCATAACAGATGTATAGGATGGGGCTTCAAACCCAGTGTAAAACCCTAATGGGTATCCTGTGTAAACATCCACTATACTTGTTATCCAAGGTCGTCCAAGCGGACGCCTTTCCTTGTCATCCTCTACAAATAAATCTAATTTTGCGAAAACTGCTTGCACTTCTTGTAATGGATGAGTTGGTTTCTCTAGACCTGATGGTTGTTTTTCATTCATCGTATTTTTGCCTCTTTTCTGTTTCAAATTTAACTAATGAACGTATATCCTTGATCAACGGAAGGATGATCCTTCTTTCTTTCCTTCTGTTTCATTAAGCTGCTCTCCCTCCTCTAGTAACTGCAATATCTCCTCCCTTGTAAATATTTTTTTGATCGAGGGAAACTCTCTATCAAATAACGTATAGGTGTTTTTTCTTTTTCCGCTGCTATTTCGTACGGACGATTATTTAACAGAAGTCGAGTCCCTGTCTCAAGGACAATATGAGCCATACATTTTCACCTCCACTTTTTTCTAGATTGCATTTGAAAACAGTCATTTCTAATTGAGCGCCAATGCAATTTTTTCATTCTTGCCACGCTCAAGGTCCACATTATCCGAAATTTCAAAACTTTAATATAGGACCTTTGATTTATTTTAATAATATCATATTGACATTATTAAATTGACGATATATAATTAATAGCCGAAAATTTAGAGTTTTAAAATTGATGTTATCAAAGTTTAAACTCTAAAAATTTAGAGTTTTAGATGTCTTTTTTTTGCTTCTAAATTTCTCAAATTCCCACTTACTGATAAGCGTTTTTCTACATATTCCATCCAAATGATTCTTGATCGCCCCCCTATATATAGCATTTCGAACAAGCGTTTCCGATACTTTATATTCATGCTTAATTTGCTTAATTGAGCAAAAAGTCATTTTAAACAACTCAATACATTCTTTATCAAATCGATAGGCAAATGCTTTGTTATTCAATTTTTCAACTACTGGGTCACCTAGCAATCCTGCTTTTACATATTTCAACACAATCCGTTCATTGCACCCTAATTCATGTGCAACTTGACTTAAGTTATAACCTTTTAAGCGAATACGTTCCTCTGTGATTATTTTTGCTAGATCGAGAGGTTCAAATAACAAATCACTTAGTTTGTATGGATCCTTTTGTGTATATGCTTGCAAGCCATTGTTTTTAATGAATGAAATAATATGGGATAAAGAGATGCCTGACTTGGAATACTTCTCAAAACATCGAGCAAGCGTTATCTTGTCTTCTGCCGCCTTTATTTTCTGTGGCTTCAGGGAATCCAACAAACGCTGCATTTGTTTTTTTGAAATTGATTTATCATTTTCCATGTACGGGGAATAACTTAGAACTTCACTTTTAATCAGTTCCACAACACTTCGCACGTGAATTCCCAATAAATTAGCTGCTTCTAGCCCAGTGACCCGATCTCTTTTTACTTCCAAAAACGCCAGTAGTGATTTTTCTGTCTTATCTTTCAAATAATAGGTTGCTCGACCGTTAGTTAAACAGCACTCTGTAAAGAAACTAGTTTTCAGTAAATAATCTAACTCACTATCCACGATAGGGAACTTCTCCTTTATCTGCTCCTTTGTAAGGTAGTTCTTGTCTATATACTCGGATGCTTGTTTATCAAAACTGGTTATATTTTTCGGTACATTCATAAATCGTATATAATTTTCTAGTCGAAAGTTTTGATACGCTTGAAAAATAAAATCCATACTCTCTGACGAGGCAATCATACTTTCGAAATTCTGCTTTCTCCTCCTATTTGATCTGTTTAGATTTGGTTGATAGATGGATTGAAGTACTACGTGGAAACGATTATCAAAATCCTGGAACATCCAATATAAGTCAGCCAGTAGATTAACTAATCCCTTCTCCTTAATAGGGATTTTGTTCGTATATTCTATTTTATATAGAGCTGCATTCTTTTGCGTAAAACTGTGGAATCCGTGGAATAACTGCGCAAATGCTGAGAGAACAATCAGTAAATCTTCTATTTCAAATAATCCTAAATAGCGGCCCTTGTTTCCTAGAAGTAATTCTGCGAGCTCTTTTTGTGATTTCAAAATATAATGATCTGTTACACTCTCTGTCACCATTTCCGATAGAATTTGATCACACCCACTACACTCATTTTTAAAAATGGAATTAATCGTAATAATCTTCTTACAACTCGTACATTCGTTTAGCAAAAACACTTGATGCTTTGTACAAACATTCATCAAATTAATTCCCCAGGTAAAGCTTTGATGAATTTGTTCATCAAGACATATTGGGCAGCATTTGGTCCTCGTCTTGAGGAAAAAAACATTTTCCTTGTCTTTACTAACATTCAAAGTGAGATACGAATGCTGAAATAGAAATTCTTTACCCGTTAATATACTCAACTCTAGACAAGACTCTTCTTTTATTTGATTTGCGTTCAGTTCATGCTTGGTAATCGGCTGATCGGTTATTCCATACGGATTATCATGATAGTTCTTCTTGTAAATTCTAAAAAGGTAACTACTTAACGTTTCTGTTTCCATAATCGGTAGCCTATTTAACAATGGTCTCATCGGATTTCCCCTTTAATTTCCATCATTACCAGAATAATAGAATTGTATGCGACGATTTGCTGGGAAATATTTCGAACCTTAGTGAACACGAAAAACACTTAATGACGAATTACTAGTACGTAGATAAGCTTGTAATATTAGGCGTTAAATCTCCATAGAATTCATGGAGGTGAATAATAATGGCTTACAATAATAGAATATTTATTCAAAAAGCAACGAAGGTTCAACATACTTCAGCTATAATGGCTTATCGGCTTGGTACATCTTTAATAAAAAAAATAAATGAAAGAGAACAATCAGATGATAATGTTGTTCGAATGCATTATGAACAGTTACCTATACTTGAACGTTACTTTGATTTGTTACATAAAGGAACAAAAACGCAACCTTCCTGCAAATCCAACTGCTCTGGTTGTTGTAAATATCCAATATGGACGAGTGCGGTAGAATCCATGTATATTTCGAACTGGATAAGAACAAATATGGATCAAGATACATTAGAACAAATACATGAGAATTTCGACACTTGGTATGAGGAAATTGGTGAATGGGCTGAGGGGTACAAATATGGTGATAAAATAAAACATGATGAATACACTCGTAAAAATATAAAATGTCCTTTTTTAATTAATAATTCATGTTCTATTTATGATGCCCGACCGATTGTTTGCAGGACCTATTTTTCATACGGAAACCCTAAAAATTGCGAACGCGAATTATTTCCAAAAGGAACGTTAAACCTTACATGTGCTGGGAAGAACTTGTATGAAGTACCTATGGCTAATAAAATGAGGAAAGCTTCTAATGGAGATAAAGAAAAAGAAAACCAACTATTTCCTAAGGTGTTTGGGAAAAGGTTATTACCTTATTGGTTCTATAAACTTCCTGCAAAATAGATTAAGGACATTTAATATTAGAATAAACATACCTAGTTATATAATAGAAGAAAGTCGTTTAATTCGAATGTAAATCTCTGACCATTCAATTTAATCAAGCAAACGTGGCCAGAAAAACTGGAACGTTTATCTAAGTATCAAGTTCATCTTTCAGTTTCACTGTGAGCTTGTGAGCTTCGTTTCTAATATGTAAAAAACCACTTAACTGTTAAGTGGTTTTATTGAGAATAGGAAGTATTTTGACCATTATCTTAGTTCATTATGTTTTGCTGTCCGTTTTTTACTAAAGCACCCGTTAGCTTAATAAGAAAAACTATTCTTTCTCAACTTTTTTTATAAAAACATCTAATATCTTTGTATATACTTCTGGCTGTTCAGAATGTACTAGATGCGAAGCAAAGGGAATGATAGACACGTGAACATCCTCCTTTAATAACGGGTACAAGATAGTCCCTTCGGTTTCACCTTTATTTTCTTCACCAACCATATACAAAACAGGTGAATTAATACCATCCAAATCTTTTGTCATCTGAAATGGATACCAATGTTCATCTTTACCCATATATATGAATTGTCTCCAATCAGACCCATGTAAGTTATCAAAGAAATTTACTGCATCTTCATTTTGTAATAATTGTGCTTGAAATTCTACATCTTCATTGTGCAATTGAATCCAGTTATCTGGCTTTTTAGATAAAACTCCAGAAATGGTTAAACTTTTGACTTTATGAGGAAATTTTTTCGCGAAGCATAATCCAACTAAACCACCTAATGAACACCCAACTAGATGAACAGATTTCACATCTAATTTATTTAGCGTTTCTTCTATATCCATTGCAGAATCCTCAAAGAAATTCGAAAGGTTATTTTCAATTGACCTACCATGTCCTCTTAAATCGGGAAGAATAACCTTAAAGTTATGTTTAAAATATTCTCTCTGATATTCAAAGTCAGTTAATCCAGTTTGTAAGCCAGTATGAAGAAATACAATTGGTTCACCGTCCCCAAAAACTTCAGTATGTAATAGCAAAACCATCCCTACTTTTCTAAGTTATATTTGTTTTTAATTCCTTTATATTGCTACTTTTCCAGATTTTAAAAATACCTTCTTCTTCAACTAACCTGCCCCGTTAGTTTAAGTGTAACATTTCACAATGGAAATCTGAGATTTTCTTGATGTAAAAAATAGACCATCGAAACTAACTGTTGTTTAACTAAAACCCTTCTTTAGTTGAACAATGTTAATCAATTAAACTAAGTTCATATTGAATACGTTCCAAAACCTTTTTGGGAATAATATCATAACCTATTGCCTGTTTTCCACTCCAATTAACACCCAGATATAATCCATCTTTTTCTAGACCTTTTAACCATCGATCGAGAAATTCATCAAATCCTATTTCATATGGTAGAAATCCATTATAATCGGGAACATTTTCAATGATTTTTTCTGCCCTCGATTTCAAAGACCAAAATGGCATTGATGTTTCACCGTCAATATTTGTCGAAGTTGGAATACCACCTTCGTCCCTAATTGTCCATATTTTACGATGCTTAATAATTTCTTTTATAAATGCATTCCATTGTGCGGCCGTTTGAGACAAAATAGCACACCTACTTTCTTTTCAGGTTAAGATTCTCCATTCTTTTGTTCATAACTTCTTTCACTAACCTGCTGCCCGTTAGTTGAAGAAGATAATTTAGATTTGTATAGTTCTAATCCCAATAATTAAAGATAATATCTCCTACTCTTTCAGGCTTCCAATAAGCTATTTGTTCCAATTCATCACTATTAAAATTGTCATTTTGTACAATACTCTTTTTAGAATCTAGTCCTATTATTACAGGGGCATTCAGTTCCCTAGTATCCAGAACATTATAAAAAGGGCTAAATTGTTTAACTAACTCAGGTTCATCAAAAAAAGTAATCTTTCCATATTCCACATTAAAAGCAAAAGCCATAAATGGATAATGTACATTAAGCAATATATGCAGATTCTTATTAAAAATTTTAGCTTCGACATTAAAAAAATTAGTGGCTCCCTGTGGCTCATTAAAATCTAACAATTCTCCGCCAATACTGCTAATGAGACTAAAACATATCTGTTTAAATTGTTTATCATCAATTGTTGGAGGTTTTTTATGTTTTGCACTATAAAAACCAGTTACACCATTAGGAAGCTTCATAAAGTAACCACCCTTCATTTAAATTTTTTACTAGAAGGCTGTCGATTGACAGCCCTTTTCTGCTAAAGCACCTTGTCACTTGGAAAAGTTAACGCAATAGTATAGATCAAGTTAGGTCTTTTATAGTTATTTCTAGTGTATCACCTTCAAGTTCTAGCTCCATATGATTATCCCAGTTTAGAAATTCATCACATTTAATTAACAACTTATTATTAGACCAACTATGAAATTCAACTTTGTCCATTTTAATTGGACTCTCTAATGGTTTCTTATCTTTTAATTTGGATCCTATTTTTTCAATTTCATAATAATCCGCAATTATGAAATCACCTGATGGTGTTACGGTTAAACAATAATATTGAGGTTGGGATTCATACTCAGTTAATCCGCCGTTGCCACAGTCAACTTGAAATAAATAATCAGAAGTGAGAACAAGAACTTGGTTATGCTTCTTTGATAGTGCCACACCCATTGGTGAGCCTCTAAACTCACCACACCATTCATTAAAATTTTCATCTTCAAATTTTACCCACGTCCAATTTGGCGAATTCCATGAGCTTGGTATGTCATAAATTCTTTCCTTGTATTGTCCCGAATAAGGTTGATTTATTATATCTGCTTTGGTTATCACTATTGTTGTTCCTCACTTATGATTAATTACTTCGGGAGGAGAATATTCAACTAAAGCACCCGTTAGCCATCCATGAAGCGCAAAATCAGCGCTTCACCACAGAGAATGAAAATGGGGAAAAACCGTACATACTGATTCTACGGCTGGGAGAGGAAGGTCGATGAACTATGGTGCGTTAGAGCCCA